>NZ_JBHWLC010000008.1:92835-184155 GCF_042730635.1 Streptomyces sp. NPDC059917 | reverse complement strand
ACCTCCAGGTCGTCTCCCCGCCGCTCGTCCGTTCTGGGAACCGTGGCCGCTACAGGCGGTGCGGGCCCTCGTAGTAGCCGCCGACCTGGCGGTGGTAGTCCGCGTCACCGAGGTGCTTGTCCTTGTCGAACTCGGGAGCGTTCTTGATCTGCTCCTTGGTGCGGTCGACATGGATCTTCTTCTCGCTCGCGTCGATGCGGCTGACCGTGCCCGCGGGCAGCAGGACTTCCTTGCCGAAGATCCAGGGACCCGTGTCGACCACGATGTACGCGGAGCCGACCTCGTCGGAATGCTTGTCGACCTTGCCGATCGATCCGTCCGTCGCCTCGACCTTGTAACCCGTCAGGTCCTCACCGGCCAGCCGGCCGGACGTCCCGCGGTAACCCCACACATTCTCCGTCATGTGAAAACAACTCCTTCGATCACAGGGAAATACGGGGAGATTTTCGCTCCGCTCTACTGCGCAACTGCCACAGCCACTACCAGCGATACCACCTGCCGCTGCCGCCCTTGGGGCGGGCGACGAAACCGACCAGCCACAGCACCAGGACCGCGATGGCGACCCACCAGAGAATCTTCAGTGCGAATCCCGCACCGAAGAGAATAAGAACCAGAAGCAGAACGAGAAGCAGGGGAACCATGTTTATCAACCTCCAAGGCAGCATGTGCCCGACCCTGCCGGAGCCATGCGCCCCAAACTCACTTCTTTCTTTTCCCAGAAGGTTTCGGCCGGTCCGTCACCGTCCCGACCGCTTCCGCGGCGTCCGAAGCGCAGGCTTCGAGGACGCCGGGCCGATCCGGCAAGTGACGGGACGTCACGCCGTCTTCGGGCTTCGCCCTGGCGGCACTGGCGCCGGTGGGCGTGTGGTGCACTTGCCGGGGAGAGGCTGCATGGCCTGACCGTAGGGAAATGGGGCGAAGATGGTCGAGCCGACAGTGCCGCGCGGGGGCGACGGGCCGCCGGGCGAGGTGGGGGAACCGGAACTGCGCCAGCTGCTGGCCGGCCTGACGGCCGTTCGCGACGGGGACTTCGGTACCCGCCTGCCGGAGGAGTCCGATGGGCTGCTCGGTGAGATCGCGACCGTCTTCAACGGCATGGTCGACCAGCTCTCGCTGTTCACCTCGGAGGTGACGCGGGTCGCCCGTGAGGTGGGTACCGAGGGCACTCTGGGCGGGCAGGCCGACGTGCCGGGGGTCTCCGGTACCTGGGCCGATCTCACGGACTCGGTCAACGCGATGGCCGGGAACCTGACCACGCAGGTGCGCGACATCGCCCAGGTCGCCACCGCGGTGGCGCGAGGGGACTTGTCGCAGAAGATCGATGTGGCTGCCCGTGGTGAGATCCTCGAGCTGAAGGACACCGTCAACACGATGGTGGACCAACTGTCCTCGTTCGCGGACGAGGTCACCCGGGTCGCGCGCGAGGTGGGCAGCGAGGGGCGGCTCGGCGGCCAGGCGGAGGTGCCCGGTGTGGCGGGAGTATGGCGGGACCTCACCGACTCGGTGAACTTCATGGCCGGCAACCTCACCAACCAGGTCCGCAACATCGCCCAGGTCACCACGGCCGTCGCCAAGGGCGACCTCTCGCAGAAGATCGACGTCGACGCCCGGGGCGAGATCCTCGAACTCAAGAACACCATCAACACGATGGTCGACCAGCTCTCCGCCTTCGCCGACGAAGTCACCAGGATGGCCCGCGAGGTCGGTACCGATGGCCGCCTGGGCGGGCAGGCGGACGTCAAGGGCGTCTCGGGCACCTGGCGCGACCTCACCGACTCGGTCAACTTCATGGCCGGGAACCTGACCGCGCAGGTCCGCTCCATCGCGGAAGTCGCCACGGCGGTGGCTCAGGGCGACCTCTCGCAGAAGATCCGGGTCGACGCCCGCGGCGAGATCCTCGAACTCAAGACGACGATCAACACGATGGTCGACCAGCTCTCCGCCTTCGCCGACGAGGTCACCCGCGTCGCGCGCGAGGTCGGCACCGAGGGGCGCCTCGGCGGGCAGGCGGACGTCAAGGGCGTCTCCGGCACCTGGCGCGACCTCACCGACTCGGTCAACTTCATGGCCGACAACCTCACGGCGCAGGTCCGCTCCATCGCCGAGGTCACGACGGCGGTGGCTCAGGGCGACCTCTCGCAGAAGATCCGGGTCGACGCCCGCGGCGAGATCCTCGAACTCAAGGAGACCATCAACACGATGGTCGACCAGCTCTCCGCCTTCGCCGACGAAGTCACCCGCGTCGCGCGCGAGGTCGGCACCGAGGGCAACCTGGGCGGCCAGGCGACGGTCAGGGGGGTCTCGGGGACGTGGAAGGACCTCACCGACAACGTCAACGTCATGGCCTCCAACCTCACGGGCCAGGTCCGCTCCATCGCCCAGGTCGCCACCGCGGTGGCCCGGGGCGATCTGTCGCAGAGGATCACGGTGGAGGCCAAGGGCGAGGTGGCCGCGCTCGCCGAGGTGATCAACACCATGGTGGACACCCTGTCGGCGTTCGCCGACGAGGTCACCCGAGTGGCCCGGGAGGTCGGGACCGAAGGCCGCCTCGGCGGCCAGGCCCGCGTCCCCAATGTGGCGGGCACCTGGAAGGACCTCACCGACAACGTCAATTCGATGGCGAACAACCTGACGGGCCAGGTCCGCAACATCGCCCTGGTCACGACGGCCGTCGCCAACGGTGACCTGTCGAAGAAGATCGACGTCGACGCCCGGGGCGAGATCCTGGAACTCAAGACGACGATCAACACGATGGTCGACCAGCTGTCCTCCTTCGCGGCCGAGGTCACCCGGGTCGCGCGCGAGGTGGGCAGCGAGGGCCGGCTCGGCGGCCAGGCCGAGGTCGAGGGCGTCTCCGGCACCTGGAAGCGGCTGACGGAGAACGTCAACGAGCTGGCGGGGAACCTCACCCGGCAGGTCCGGGCCATCGCCGAGGTGGCGAGCGCGGTCGCCGAGGGCGACCTGACCCGGTCGATCACGGTGGACGCCTCCGGCGAGGTCGCCGAGCTCAAGGACAACATCAACTCGATGGTCGGCTCGCTGCGCGAGACCACCCGCGCCAACCAGGTCCAGGACTGGCTCAAGTCGAATCTGGCCCGGATCTCCGCGCTGATGCAGGGCCACCGCGACCTCGCGGTCGTGGCGGATCTGGTGATGGACGAGCTGACCCCGTTGGTCGACGCGAGCTACGGCGCCTTCTACCTCGCCGAGGACCTCGACGGCGCGCCGTGGCTCACGCTCATCGGATCGTTCGGCCGCCCCGCGGACAGCCCGGCCGCCCGTCGGGTACGACACGGCGAGACACTCGTGGGCCAAGCGGCTCGCACCCGTCGCATCATCGCGACCGAGCACGTCCCGCCGGGCTATCTGATCTCCTCGGGACTCGGCAGTGCCACCCCCGCCAGCCTGATCGTGCTCCCCATCCTCGTGGAGGACCAGGTCCTCGGCGTCATCGAGCTCGCCTCCTTCACCTCCTTCACCCCCGTCCACCGCGACTTCCTCGGCCGCCTGATGGAAACGGTCGGCGTCAACGTCAGCACCATCGTGGCCAACGCCCGCACCGACGAGCTCCTCGGCGAATCCCAGCGACTCACCGTCGAACTCCGGGCCCGCTCCGGACAGCTGCAGGTCCAGCAGGACGAACTCCAGCGCTCCAACGCCGAGCTGGAGGAGAAGGCGGCCCTCCTCGCCACGCAGAACCGCGACATCGAGACGAAGAACCTGGAGATCGAGCAGGCCCGCCAGGAGTTGGAGGACCGGGCCCAGCAGCTCTCCCTCGCTTCGAAGTACAAGTCGGAGTTCCTGGCCAACATGAGCCACGAGCTGCGCACCCCGCTGAACAGCCTGCTCATCCTCGCCCAGCTCCTCTCACAGAACCCCGGCCGGAACCTGACCCCCAAGCAGGTCGAGTACGCGGGGATCATCCACTCGGCGGGCTCCGACCTGCTCCAGCTCATCAACGACATCCTGGACCTGTCGAAGGTCGAGGCGGGAAAGATGGACGTCAATCTGGAACGGGTCTCGCTCAAGCAGCTCCTCGACTACGTCGAAGCCACGTTCAGGCCCCTCACCACCCAAAAGGGCCTCGACTTCGAGGTGACGACGTCGCCCGGGGCCCCGGCGGACCTGCTCACCGACGACGCCCGGCTGCAGCAGATCCTGCGCAACTTGCTGTCCAACGCGGTCAAGTTCACCCAGCGGGGCCGTGTACGGGTTCGGATCGAGCCTGCCGACACCGCGGAGCTGCCGTCGGAGCTGGCCCAGGCCGGGTCGGTGGTGGCCTTCAGGGTCATCGACACCGGCATCGGCATCGCCGAGGAACAACTGGAAGTCATCTTCGCCGCCTTCCAGCAGGCCGACGGCACGACCAGCCGTAGGTACGGCGGGACCGGACTCGGCCTCTCCATCACCAGGGAGATCGCCCGCCTGCTCGGCGGCGTCGTCACCGCCCGCAGTGCGCCCGGCCAGGGATCGACCTTCACCCTGTACATGCCCGTCTCACGCACCGAGTCCGCCGAACGGGACGTCGAGGAAGTCCCCGCCCTCGGGCAGGCGCTCGCGCGCCAGGGTTCCCAGGATGCCGGCAGCGGTACCGCCGTCGATCAGGACGGCCGTCCGCGACGGCTCCTGGTCATCGAGGAGCGCGACCACGGCCTCCTGAGCCTGGTGGCCGAAAGCGCCGCCGCCGACCTGGCCACCGGCCCGTCGGCCGACCCGGTCGAGGTCGTCACGGCCACGACCGCCGTGGACGCCGCCACCGTGCTCGCCCAGTCGCCCTTCCACTGCGTGGTCCTCGCACTGGATGCCGACGATCAGGCACTCCGCTTCCTCCGGGCCCTCGGCGGCGACACGGCCCTGGCCTCCCTGCCGGTCCTCGCGCACGACAACCGGCGCATGACCCGTGCGCAGCAGGACGAGATCGCCCGGGTGGGCACCGCCCGGCCCCTGGAGGTGTTCACCAGTTTGGACGATCTCCGGGAACGGATCACGCTCCACCTCTCGGTCGACCGCCTGGGCGAGGTCCTGCCGCACGCGCGGCCCGGGGCACACCTTCCCGAGCCGGACGGCGCCGTGGTCGACAGCAGCCTCGCCCACCGCTCCGTTCTGGTCGTCGACGACGACGCCCGCAACCTGTACGCCATCAGCGGCATCCTCGAACTGCACGGCATCCGGGTCCTGCACGCGGAGAACGGTCGCAAGGGCATCGAGACCCTTCTCAGCACGCCCGGCATCGACCTGATCCTGATGGACGTGATGATGCCCGAGCTCGACGGATACGCGGCCACGGCGGAGATCCGGCGCATGCCCCGATACGCCGGCCTCCCCATCATCTCGGTGACGGCGAAGGCCATGCCGGGCGACCGCGAGAAGAGCCTCGCCTCCGGTTCGAGCGACTACGTCACCAAGCCCGTGGACGCCGACGACCTCATCGCCCGGCTGCGGCATTGGCTCCTCCCCCGGGACTCCGCGGGGTCCCCCCGTGTCTGACCGCGCCGCCCCCAGCCCCTCTCCAGCGTACGGGGGCGCCCCGACCGCACCGCAGCCCAGCCAGGTGAGCCGCCTGGCCTCGACGGTGGAGCGGCTGCGCCGCGAGGCAGCGGACGCCCAGGAAGCCTCCGACGGGCGCGCACTCATCGAAATGGCCAAGGGCATCCTCGTGGAGCGCCTCGGGTGCGGGCCCGCCGAAGCCAACCGCCAACTCACGGAACTCGCCGACCGCTCGACCTCGACCGTCCTCGCCCTGGCGGTCGACATCATCAATCAGGCTGCCCGGGACCAGGTCAGCGAGATCGCACAGCAGTTCCTCGAAGCCGTCGACACCGAGCCCCCCGCCGCCCGCTCCCTCACCCCGGCGGTACGGCTCAGGGCGGCCGAGAGCCGCGTGCTCGCGGCCACCGACTCCCAGGCCGTCGCCACCGCCCTGCTGGAGAACGCCCTCTCCCCGTTGGGTGCCAACGGGGTCGCCGTCTGGGCGGTCGCGGCGGACTCCTCGATCGCCCTGGTGGGTCAGGCCGGCTTCACCCCCGAGGAAGCCGTGCGCTGGCGCTACGTCCCGCCCGAGGTCGCCACCTGTGCGCGACTGGCGATGAACAACCGGGACCTCACGGTGGTGAACTCCCTCTCCGACGCGGGCGTCCCCACCATCGGGCGGCGCCGGTACCCGGACGGGGGGCGCATCATGGTCCCGGCCGGGACCGGAGGACGGCTCCTCGGCGTGCTGGAGGTGAGCTGGCCGGAACCTCTGCCCGCGCAGCCGCCCCGAGTCCTGCGCCAGTTGGAAGCCCTGGCCGAACTGTGCTCCCACACCCTCGAAGCAGGGGCCCCGGGCCCCGACCCCGCCTCCGACGCACCACATCTGGCGGCAGTGGCGGAACTGACCGACCTCGCGGACCACCTGCACGACCCCGTACTGGTCCTCACCCCGCACCTGGACCCGAGCGGCCGATTGACCGACTTCCGCATCCGTCACGGCAACCAGCGCTTCGTGGATCCCGCCGGACGCCCGCATTCCATGGTCACCGGCACGCTCTTCCTGGAGTCCTACCCGACCGCCGCGGAGGACCACGGGCTCTTCTCCAAACTGGAGCGCGTGTACGCCACGGGCGAGCCCTGTCAGGCATCGCGCACCACGCTCACGGCCCTCGTCGACGAGGTCCCCCTCACCTCGACCGCCGACGTCGGCATCAGCCGGCACGGCACGTCCCTCCTCCTCGTCTGGAGGATCGAGGACGAGACGGCCCGACTGGCCAGCCTGCTGCAGCACGCCCAACGCCTCGGCAGGGTCGGGGGCTTCGAACAGAACATCACCACCGGTGCGACCAGCTGGAACGACCAGCTCTACGCCCTGTTCGGCCTGCCCATGACGGCGGCTCCGATTCCGATCGAAGAACTCGCCGCCCACGCGCACCCCCACGACGCCCACTCTCTCGGGCGGTTCCTGCGCACCCTTCTGTACCGACTCCACGAATCATCAGTGGATTTCAGGCTCATCCGGCCCGATGGCATCACCCGGCACATCCGCATGGTGGCCGAACCCGTCCTGGACGACCGCGGGATCCTGCACTCCGTACGAGGCGCCTGCCAGGACATCTCCGCGCAGCACTGGACGGAGGTCGCCCTGGCCGCCACGCGCGACCAACTCGCCGACAGCGAAGCGGAATCGGCGGACCGTACCAAGCTCGCCCTGCAACTCCAGCACGCCATCATGCCCCCCGCCCCGGCCCCCCTCGACGTCCCCGGCATCCGGATCGCCGTACGCTACCGCCCTGCCGAATCCCAGTCCCTCGTCGGCGGCGACTGGTACGACTCGGTCGTACTGCCCAACAACAGGATCCTCATCAGCGTCGGTGACGTGGCCGGCCACGGAATCCAGGCAGCGACCGGCATGGTGATCCTGCGCAACGCCCTTCGCGGTCTCGCCGTCACCGGCGCCGGCCCCGCCCAGCTCCTCTCCTGGCTCAACAGCGTCGCCTACCACCTCACGAGCAGCCTCACCGCGACCGCGGTGTGCGCGATCTACGACCCCCGGACCCGTCGCCTGACCTGGGCCCGCGCCGGCCATCTGCCGCCTGTCCTGGTCAGGGGAACGGAGGCCAGGGCCTTCCCCGTCGCCCCGGGCGGCCTGCTCCTCGGCGCCCTGTCCGAGGTGACGTATCCGGAGGAAGAGGTACAGCTGGAGCACGAGGACACCCTCCTCATGTACACGGACGGGCTGGTCGAGCGCAGGGACGTCTCCGTCGCGGATGCCTTGACCCAGCTCCTCGACGTGGCCTCGCAAGCAGCGTCCTCCCTCGAAAAGCGCCTGGACAACCTGCTGACCTACAGCGCCTCCGACACCGACGACGACACGTGCCTCATCGGCGTCCAGGTGCGCTGACCCGCCGTCGGTCGGGGCGCGGCGCGCCCCGGCCGTCACCGCCGCGGTCCTGCCGAGATCAGGCGGCGGGCGGGAACCGGTCCCAGGCCCGGTGTCCGGCCAGGGCGGCGACCACGGCGCCAACCGCTGCCGTGGCGTCCTCGCCCAGGGCGATGCCCGGCTCGGCCGCCCCGATGCCGGCCGTTTCGAGGAGCTGCCGCGCACCGTTCCAGCCTCCGACGGCCTTGCCGTGCCGGTACGCCTCGGTGAGCAGCAGCAGGACCCTCGGATCCGCCGCCTGCGGCGGCCGGGCCGTACCGGCCTTGGCATCGCGGGCACCGTAGGCGTCGACGCCCGCTTCCAGGTCCCCCGACAGCAGCAGGGCGTCGAATTCGACGGAACGGGCGGTCGCGAAGGTGCGCTGAATGGCGATCGGGTCGCCGTCGGGATCGAGGGTGCCGCCCGTCGGAGCGATGACCAGGGGCACCATGCCCGCGTCCAGGACGGCCCGCCGAGCGGTTCGCACGCCGCCCGGGTCGGCCGTCGGGTCGGTGATGATGCCCACCACGCGGCCGTCGGTCGGCCAGGTGCCGCCCAACTGGGACAGGGCGGGGCTGGGGTCGCAGGCGACGAGCGGCATCGTGGCGGCGGGGGCCGGCAAACCGAGGCCCGTGGCCACCTCCGCGCACAGGTGCGGGTCGATGTTGGCCAAGACGCTCAGGGTGCGTTCCTTGACGGCCTGCTCTTGGCACTTGTTCAGTTCGAAGGTGTACGCGGCGATGATGTGCTCGCGCTCGGTCGGGGTCATGCTGAGCCAGAACAGGCGGGGCTGGGTGAAGTGGTCGCAGAACGAGGTCGGCGCTTCCCGGACCTTGCTCGCCGCGGGGACCTTCACCGGCGTCTCGGTGAAGGCGCTCGTGTCGGCGCCCGCGAGGAAGGGGCAGCCGCCGTCGAGGCTGTTGGGATGGTAGGGCGCGACGCCGGTGTGGACGGCGCTCTGGTGCATGCCGTCGCGGAGCATGTCGTTGACGGGGGCGTGCGGCCGGTTGATCGGTATCTGCCCGAAGTTGGGGCCGCCGAGCCGACTGATCTGGGTGTCGAGGTAGGAGAAGAGCCGACCGGCGAGCAGCGGGTCGTCGGTGACGTCGATGCCGGGGACCAGGTGGCCGGGATGGAAGGCGACCTGTTCGGTCTCGGCGAAGTAGTTCTCGGTGTTGGCGTTCAGGGTCATCAGCCCGATGAGCTGCACCGGCGCGAGCTCCTCCGGCACGAGCTTCGTCGGGTCGAGGAGGTCGATCCCTTCGAACATCTGGTCCTCGGTGTCGGGGAAGACCTGGATGCCGAGCTCCCACTCCGGGAAGGCGCCGGACTCGATGGCGTCGAAGAGGTCCCGGCGGTGGAAGTCGGGGTCCATGCCGCAGATCAGTTGCGCTTCTTCCCAGACCAGGGAGTGCACGCCCAGCTTGGGCTTCCAATGGAACTTCACCAGCACGCTCTCGTCGTGCGCGTCGACCAGCCGGAAGGTGTGGACCCCGAAACCCTCCATCATGCGCAGCGAGCGGGGGATGCCGCGGTCGGACATGTTCCAGAGGGTGTGGTGGGTCGCCTCGGTGTGCAGGGACACGAAGTCCCAGAACGTGTCGTGCGCGGACTGCGCCTGCGGGATGTCCCGGTCCGGGTGGGGCTTGCCGGCATGGATGATGTCGGGGAACTTGACCGCGTCCTGGATGAAGAACACCGGGATGTTGTTCCCGACCAGGTCGAACGTGCCCTCGTTCGTGTAGAACTTCGTCGCGAAGCCCCGGGTGTCGCGGACGGTGTCGGCCGAACCCCGCGAGCCGAGGACGGTGGAGAACCGCACGAATACGGGGGTCTCCACGCCCTCGGCGAGGAATCCGGCCTTGGATACCGCGCGGGCCGTCCCGTAGCCCTTGAACACCCCGTGCGCGGCGGCGCCCCGCGCGTGGACGACCCGCTCCGGGATCCGCTCGTGGTCGAAGTGCGTGATCTTCTCGCGCAGATGATGGTCCTGAAGGAGCACCGGGCCGCGCGCTCCGGCCTTGAGCGAGTGATCGGTGTCCGGCAGCCGGGCGCCTTGGGCGGTGGTCAGGTACGCACCGCCCTGTGCCGTGCGCGTCCGGTCCGTGCCGGTCGGCGGCTTCCCGGGCAGGGCGCCCTCGCCCGACTGCGGTTCCGCGGGGGTGTGCTCCGTACCCATTGCTTCTCCTAGGTGATGTCCTGCTCGTACGAGCCGACCAAGCGGCTTCAGGCGGGTATCCGTGCGAACGGGCTGTCGCCGAGATCCGTCAGGAGGTGGCCGGGGTCGCGGTAGACGGCGACCGCTCCCGCTCCTTCGAGGTCCGCCTGCGCGATCCCACCGCACAGCAGGCCGACGGCGGCCACGTGGGCGCGCTCTGCCGCCTTCATGTCCCAGACCGAGTCGCCGACGAACACGGCGCGCGAGGCCGGCACCCCTGCCAGGTCGAGGGCGTGCCGGACGGGGTCGGGGGCCGGCTTGCCCTGCTCGACGTCGTCGGAGGTCGCGGTGTCGGCGATGGCGTCGTCCGCTCCGACGGCCTCGCGCAGTGCCTTGAGCTCGCGGTCCTTGGCCGAGGTCACGAGCAGCACCTTCCAGCCGGATCGCGCCAGCGCGCGCAGGAGTTCGGCGGCGTCGTCGAAGGCGGGGATCCGGTCGAAGTACGTGGCGTAGAGGGTGTCGTGGGCGGCGCTCATCCGCTCGTCGTCACCATGGTCCCTGTTCTTGCCCAGGAGGTGGTCGAGGAGGTCCTCGCCCGGCAGGCCGATCGCCCGGTGCACGGCATGCGCGGGCACCTGGTGTCCGCCCTGGCGGAGCGCTTCCCACCAGGAGACGACGTGCAGGTGGTTGGTGTCGGCAAGGGTCCCGTCCACGTCGAAGAGAGCGGCACGGTTCATGGTCGTGCCCCTCACAGGTTCCGTAGTGCGGGAAGGAGCTGGGCCTCGGCCCAGTCCAGGAACGGCTCCTGCCGATCGCCCCCGATCTGGACGAGGGCCACCTCGGAGAATCCCGCTTCCGCGTACGGCCGCACCGCGTCCACGAAGGCGTCCACGTCGTCGCCGCAGGGAACGCTCTCGGCCACGTCTTCGGCCCGGGTGTGCTGTGCGGCCTGCTCGAAGCCGGCGGGGCCGGGGAGTTCGGCGTTGACCTTCCAGCCGCTCAGCGCCCAGCGGAACTGGTCATGGGCGCGGGCCACGGCCGCGTCGCGGTCGGTGTCGTAGCAGACCGGCAGTTGACCGACCCGCGGTTTGCCCGCGCCGCCGTGGGCGTCGAACCGCTCCAGGAGTTCGCGCTTCGGCTCCGTGGCGATCACGAGATCGCCGTACCGGCCGGCGAGCTCGCAGGAGCGCGGCCCGGAGACGGCGATGCCGATCGGGGGCGGCTCGTCGGGGAGGTCCCAGAGCCGGGCGTTCTCCACGTCGAAGTGGACACCGTGATGGCTCACGTCCTCACCGGTGAACATCCGCCGGATGATGTCGGCCGCTTCCTCCAACTTCTCCAGGCGCACGTGGGCGGCGGGCCAGCCCGCTCCGACGATGTGCTCGTTCAGGTTCTCGCCCGATCCCAGACCCAGGCGGAACCGGCCCTCGGACAGGATCTGCATCGTTGCCGCCTTCTGCGCGACGACCGCCGGGTGGTAGCGGAAGGTCGGGCAGGTCACGTAGGTCATGAGCGGGATCCGGGAGGTCGCCTGCGCGGCTGCTCCGAGAACGCTCCAGGCGTAGGGGGCGTGACCCTGGGATTCCAGCCAGGGGAACGAGTGGTCCGAGATGACGGAGAAGTCGAATCCCGCCCGCTCCGCGCCCACCACGTGGGACACCAGTTCGCGCGGCCCGGCTTGCTCGGTCATCATCGTGTATCCGATTCGCACCATATCCGGCGCCTAACCGCGCAGCGGGGGATGAAACCCCTCGGGCCCCGTGAGTCCGAACGGCGGATCGGTGTGTCGCGGCAGGCCGGACGCCCGGTTCAGCTCGCCGCACTCGCCGGTGCGGCGCCGGAGCCAGGACCGCCCCGTTCGGGACAATCGGTCCGAGCAGGAGACCGCCGGGCGAAGACGGTGCGACGTCGCTCGTTCCTTGAACGCAGCGTCCAAGGGCGAGCGTCCAAGGGCGATTCCCACCAACGGAGGCTGATGTGGCGCAGGAGCGGATCGGGCTGGCCGAGGTCCTGGCGGCCGCGGAGGCCGCCGCGCCCGTGGACTCCCTCGATGTCGTGGCACGCAATCTGCGGGACCGTTTCGGGGCGCGGTACGTGTCGTTCCTGTTCGTCGACGTCGTCGGCCGTCGCCTGCTGCGCGTCCACGACACCATGGCCGTGGACCACGAGGACCGTGCCGCGCAGATCCCTCTCGCGGGCAGCAGTGTGTACGACGACGTCCTGCGCGCCCAGAAGGTCGTGCTGGCGCCCGGCGACGGGCAGGGGCAGAGGGTACTGGCGCCGGTGACCAACCGCGGCGACACCATCGGCGTCCTTGAGCTCTTCCTTGCCGGGGTCACCCCGGAGGTGCTGGTGCAGGTGGAGGAGGCCGCGCACGCGCTGGCGTACATCCTGGTGACCGATCGCAGGTTCACCGACCTCTACCACTGGGGAAACCGCACCACGCAGGTGAGCCTCGCGGCGGAGATCCAGCGCCAGCTCCTGCCGACCGCCGCCGCGTGTGAGGCACCTCAGTTCACGCTCGCCGGCGCCCTGGTACCCGCGTCGTCCATCGCCGGCGACACCTACGACTACAGCCTGGACAGCGACACCCTGCACCTGTCGATCACCGACGCCATGGGCCACGACGTCGACGCCTCCCTCATGGCCACCCTCCTGGTCAACGCCTCCCGCGGCGCCCGCCGCGCCGGCGAGGACCTCACCGAACAGGCTCGCCAGGTGCACCAGGCCCTGCTCGACCACGGCCGCCAGAGCATGGCCACCGGCCAGCTCCTGCGCATCGCCCTCGACGGCAGCGGCACCCGGCTCGTGAACGCCGGCCACCCCTGGCCGCTCCTGCTGCGCGAGGGCGCGGTCACCGAGCTGCGCCTGGCCGTCAACCTGCCCTTCGGCTACCCCGGCGTCCAGGGCCCGTACCCGGTCCAGGACCTCGACCTGCGCCCCGGGGACCGGCTCCTCCTCCACACCGACGGCATGCAGGAACGCGACGCCGCGACCGTCGACCTGCCCGCGCTCCTGCGCCGGACCGGGGCCGAGCACCCGCGCGAGGTCGTACGGGCCCTGGTGGGCGCGGTCAGCGACGCTTACGGCGGGTCGGCACCGAAGGACGATGCCACCGTGCTGTGCCTGGACTGGCACGGCCCCCACGGCGAAGGCGCCTGACTGGCTTCGTTCACGTGAAGTAGCAGCGTTTGATCAGCGGTTTGGGCTGCAGTTGGCGATCTTGAGTGCTGCAGATGTTCACGAGAAATGACGTCGCTATGGTGCGGTGCCACCGGAGTGCGGCAGGAGTGGGCCGCCTCTTGATCACCGGTCGATAGACTCCCGGATTCGGATGCTGTCGGTGGACTGGAAGGCGAAGGCATGGACGATGACCGTTGGGCCGGCTGGCCGGAACGGTGGGTCGGCACGGATTGCGACGTGCGGACGGCCGTGGGCGCGATCCCGCAGGAGGTCAAGGACGGGTTCAGGTACGACGAAGTCCCCTGGCAGCGGTTCCGGCACTTCTACGGTTCGGGCGAGGAGATCCCCGGACTCCTCACGACGCTCGGCTCCGGAGACGCCGAGGCCGCCGACAGGGCCTTGCGGCAGCTCTGGGTAAATCTTCACCACCAGGGCGGCACGATCGCGGTGGGAGCACTGGCGGTGCCGTTCCTGCTCCGGATAGCGGCGACCGGGCACCCCGGGCTCCGTGCCCGAACCCTTCGCTTGGTCGCCGAGATCGGCCGGTGTCAGCACATGGGGGACGGATCGCGGGAAGGTCTGCTCCAGGTCGCCGAGGAGCCGTTGATGGTCGAGGGCAGCACGATGTGCCCGGTGGACTGGACGATCCAGGCCTCCCGTCAGGCCGTCACGAACGACCTACACCTTCTGCTCCCGCTTCTCTCCGGCCCCGACCCCGAGGTCCGGTCCGTGACCGCCTACATCTTGGGGGCGGCGACCGGCGAGCCTTCACACGTCTCCTCGGCCCTGCAGTTCAGGCTGGTGAAGGAAGACGATGCGGTGGTCCGGGTGAGCCTGATCCTGGCGATCGCCCAACTCGCCCGCGAACATCAGGATGAACACGCTCCCGTGTGGGCCCGGGACCTGTGGTCGGATCCCGGACGACCGACCGAGGTCCGCATTGGGGCCGGCCTGGCCTGGCTGTGCCTGGTAACCGACCCCGCCCCCGACGAGCTCCGCGCCCTCCTCACTGCCCCCGGAACACGTCAGTACGGCGACCTGTTGCAGCCGGTGCCTTGGCTCGACTGGGTCGACCACACCGGCGGCGGGTTGCGTAGTTGCATCGACGAGATGCTCACGCCGAACATCCCCGGAACAGTGCTTGATGGTCCTCCACTCTGGGGTGGAGAACCATCAAGTTGAAGCCCGCCGACGGTCAGCCGGCCTTGGCCGATTCCTCGGCACGTGCTCGGGTGCTGGCAAGGCGGTAGGAGTCGGTGCCGGTCTCGATGATGGTGCCGTTGAAGGTGAGGCGGTCGACAATGGCCGCGCAGAGGCGGGGGTCGGTGAACGCCTTGGTCCAGCCGCCGAAGGACTCGTTGGAGGCGATGGCGACGCTGTTCTTCTCCTCGCGTTCGGTCAGGACCTGGAAGAGCAGTTCGGCGCCGCGGCGGAGTTCCATGTAGCCGAGCTCGTCGATGCAGAGCAGGTCGACGCGTCCGTAGCGGGCGATCGTCTTGGAGAGCTGCTTCTCGTCGGCGGCCTCGACGAGCTCGTTGACCAGCTTCGTCGCGAGCACGTACTTGACCCGGTAGCCGGCCATCGCCGCCTCGGTTTCCCAGCGCGATCAGCATGTGGGACTTGCCGGTTCCGGAGTCGCCCATCAGGCAGAGCGGCTGGCTCTTCTTGATCCATTCGCAGCTGGCGAGGGTGTGGATGGTGGCTGCGTCGAGGTTCGGGTTCGCGTCGAAGTCGAAGGTCTGCAACGACTTGTCCCGAGGGAAGCCGGCCGCCTTGATCCGTCGTTCCGACCGGCGCCGGGACCGGTCGTCGCACTCGGCCATCAGCAACTCGGCGAGGAACCCGCGGTAGGTCATCTGATCCTTCAGCGCCCGATCGGCGATGTCGGAGAACTCGTTTCTGATCGAGGGAAGCCGCAGCAGGCGGCAGGCGGTGTCGATGGCCGTGTTGGCGGCCTGCTCGGTCAAGCCTCGCTGGCGGGGCAGGGTCACTGTGCTTCTCCCTCGCGGTGTTCACCGTCGCTGGCGCGACGGCGTCGGAGCAGTTGGTCGTAGTGGGTCACCGAGGGCAGCGGCCTGGTGTCCGGGGGAAGATGCGCGAGCCGCCACTCGTGCAGAAACGTCACGGTGGCCGCGCCCGAGGTGCCGGCCGGTTCGTCCTCGGCCTGGGCGATCTTGCGGGCCTCCAGCGCGACCGCGTCCGCGGTCAGGGCTCCCGCCCGCAGGGCCATCGCGAGTCCGGCGACCAGGTGCGGCAGGTGTCGTGCCAGCAGCAGCACCTCGATCAGCGCCCTTGTCCCGGCCGTGTCTCCGTGGGCCTTGACCGCCGCGGCCCACCAGGCGTCATGGACCGGGGTGAACTTGCCGGCCGAGCGGGCCTGTTCGAGCGCGGTGGCGCCGGGGAACGCGCCAGGCTTGCGGATCAGGGCCTCCAGGTAGTGGTCCAGATCCAGGCGGCAGCCTCCCTTCGCGATCAGCCGCTCGTGCCGGGCCACTTCCACGTTCCGGTCGTAGACCACCAGGTGAGAGGCGTGCAGCACGACCCGGACCCGTTTGCCGATCAGCCGGACCGGCACCGAGTACCGGTTCGTGCGGACCGCGATCTGGCTGTAGCGGTCGACCCTCGGAGTGAACAACCGGCCCGTCTCGAACGGCTCCTGCGGCAGTGGCATCAGCAGTGGCCGCTCGACCTCGAAATACTCGTCGATCGTCCGCGGCCGCGAACCGACCCGGCGCCGCCCGTCGTGAAGATCCCACTGGTCGACGAGTTCGTTCAGCTCGGCCAGCGAGTCGACCTCGGGCACCGGGGTGAAGTGGTTGCGGCGGAAGTAGCCGATCTGTCCCTCCACCCCGCCCTTCTCGTGGGCGCCCTCGATACCGGGCCGGCAGTAGAAACGCTCGATCCCGAAGTGCGACCTGAACGCGATCCACCGGTCGGCCTCCACCCTGGCCCGGCTCAGCCCCAACACCTGGGCCACGGCGGCCCTTCGAGTTGTCGTAACGGACCTTGCTCCGAGGCACCCCGCCCAGCGTCCGCAGGGCGTGAACGTGCCCTTCGAAGAAGGCTTCCTGACCGCAGGACGCGAAGACGCGATGGACGGCCTTGCCCGAGTAGGACAGGCGAAAGGAGAACAAGTAGCAGGTCACGAGCTCGTCGGCGAGGCGGACCGTCACGTCGCCGAAGTCGACCTCGGCCTCCATGCCCGGCTGGTGGGTCTGAGCGATGAACGCTTCGACCGGGCCCTTCCCCGACTCGACGAGGATCTGCGGCTTCCGGTCCGAGACGTAGCGCCGAACCATTTGGTAGGAGACATCCGCGGCGTGTTCCTCGACCAGGCGGTGGGAGATCCGCGTGATCGTGTGCCGCTGCTTGCGCGGCGCGTCCAGATCCGCCTGAAGCATCCCGTCGATCACCGACTTGTACGGATCGAGGGCGGTCGGCCTCGGCGGTAGCTGCTTCCGCGGCTCCGGCCAGACCGAGTCCACGGCCTTGCGGACCGTCCGCCACGACACGTTGTACGCGCGCTCGATCTCCCGGATCTTCATCCCGCCACGGTGGTCACGCCGGATCGCCGCGTACAACTCGACCTTCGACATCTGCGGCATGACCAGGCCCTTTCACCAGGAGCACCCCGATGCTGCCCTGGCAAGAACCCCGGTGACTTCAAAACTCGTGAACATCACCCGACCGTGGATCCGAGTGCCTCCCAAACCCATGAACAACCGGCTTCACAACCCGTGAACAAAGCCACCTGACCGAACACCTGGTCCGAATGGGTGGACAGGACCAGCGCAGGCGGCCGCAATGGGGTGGAAAGCCGTAGAGGGGGCAAGCGCCGAGTACGCCCCCTCTAGGGATGGAGACTTCGTGGTTCCGCCCATGCTCGTGCTGGACCGGCCCGTGCCCCGCAGCGCCCGGCCGACCACGACGGCCCGGGGCGCCGCAGCCGCCTTCCTCGACCACGCCGCCCGGGTCCGACCGGCCGCCAGGCCCGAGTACACCGACGCGGTCCTCCTGGTCGTCACGGAGCTCGTCACCAACGCGATCCGCCACACCGACGGACCCGCCACCCTCCACCTCGAACTCCACGACGACCACATCCAGATCCGGGTCACCGACGCCAGCCCCGCACCGGCGCGGCCCCACACGCCCCGGACCGACGGAAGCGGCGGCTACGGCTGGCACCTCATCAACCGCCTCACCAGCCACACCCACACCGAGGCCACGCCTTCCGGCGGCAAGACCATCTGCGCCCACGCCCCCTGGTAGGCCCGAGCACTTCCCCGCCCGGATCCGGAGCCGACCGCAAGGGGCGCCGATCCGATGGGCGGAAAGGAAGGAGCGGCTGATGTCACGCGACCTGGAACACACCGGGGACGGACGCTGCGTCGTCATCGACGGCAGGCGCTGGCGGGCCAGCGACCCGGATCTTCCTCCGGAGGTCGCGGGGCGGCTGCGGGCGCTTCTGATGGCGGCCCGGCGTGCCGTCGGCGCCGCCCTGCGGGCGCACGACGAGGAGGCGGAACGCGAAGCCGGGCGCCGTGTCCAGACGGCCAAGGTCTCCCTCGGCGGGCGCGGCCCGTGATCACGCACGTGGTCCGCGGCTACGGCAGGGCGGTGCGCAGGGCGCTTCGGCCCTCGTCCCAGCAGGTGCGGATGTGCTGGGCGAGGCGGTCCTCCAGGAGGACGGTTGCCGCGCTGCCGAAGGCGATGTCCGCCTCCAGGTCGGGTTCGTCGGCGAGGAGTCCGCCGACGACCTCATGGCGTACGACCTGCTCGTGGACGGCGTCGGCCGCCACGTGCTCGGCGTAGAAGTGCTCGGCGGCCGGGCCCGCCCCGCAGCGCCTCATGGCCTTGGCCAGGCGGCGGGATCCCGGTGAGGAGGTGATCTCGACACACGCGAAGTGACCGACGAGCGCGCCGCGCAGTGCCCGGTGCAGACCGAAGAGGGACATCACGTTCACGGTCGCGAGCAGCGGTGCGGGGGCCTGGTCCAGGTAGCGGCCGTAGGCGGGATCCAGGTCGAGGTCGACCATGAGGTCCGCGAAGAGCCGTGCATGGATGTGCTCCGCGCGGCCGGCGCCGAACTCGTCGTACTCGACGGCCACCATCGCCGCCTTCGCACGGCCGGTGAGGCGAGGGATCACCCACACGTGCGGGTCGGCCTCTTTGAGGTGGTAGAGGGAGCGCAGGGCCGCGTACTCGCGCAGCTGCCACAGCTCGCCCTCGGTTGCGAGGTGGTGGCTCAGGCTGCCGGAGAGGTCCACGGGCTCGACGAGGAGCGGGGCGAAGGCGTCCTCGGCGGTCCGGGGCGCATCGGGCAGCCCGGCGGGCAGGGCGTGCAGGAAGCGGGCTTCGAGGGCTTGGCGCAGGCGCAGCAGGTCCGGGTCCCACTCCCGGGCGTCGTCCACTCCCTCGAAGCCCCGGTAGTGCGGTTCGTACATGAGGTACAGGGCGAGTTGGAGGTCTTCGCCCCAGGGATCGGCCTGGAGAGCCGCGGCCGGGGCGTACCGGGGCGGGGCGCACGACCTCAGGGATCGGACCACGGCGTCGGAGAGGTCGCCACGTCCTTCGACCAGCCGGGGGCCAGCGGTGGGCGCGGTGGTGCTCGGGCCGGTCGGGTTCGTCAGGGGCATCGCGGGTTCCCGTCGTCGGTGGGCGGTGCGGCTGGTGCGCGGCGGCGGTGGCTGATGTCGCACCGGGTCCTCGACGAGTACGGGGCCCCGTAGCTCGACCGTGTCGTCAGTGAAGGCGTGCACGGATCACCACCAGCTCTTCCCATTCCTCGGCCGCGTCCGCCAGCCCCCGGCTCTCCAGCCAGGTCCGGCGCGAGCGCAGGACGGGCCCCCAGGGCACTTCAGCCCTCGCGGTGACCTCCGCGGCCATTCCCGCGCCGGTCAGCAGGTCGAGGGTCCGGCCGGCTCCGCACATGCCCGAGTGCACCATGAGCAGCACACCGCCGGGCCGGAGCATGCTCGGGGCGCCGGCGCAGATGCGGTCGATGACCGCCCGTCCATCGGGCCCGGCGTCCCAGGCCCGTTCCGGTCCGGTCGAAGGCGGCCGGCTTCCCGGGGCCGGCACGTACGGCGGGTTGGATACGACCAGGTCGAAGCGGCGTCCCGCCGTACGGGCCACGAAGTCCCCGTGCAGCACGCCCAGGGGAAGCCGGAGCTTCCAGGCGTTCAGCCGCGCGGTGACGACCGCCGGCCACGACACGTCGACCGCCGTGACCCGGGCGCCCCTGCGCGCGGCCTGCAGGGCCAGCGCGCCGGTGCCCGTCCCGATCTCCAGGACTTCCGTGTCCGGTCCGAGCTCCTCCAGCGCGAGCGCCTCGGCGAGGAGCGAGGTGTCCGCCTGCGGCTGGTAGACGCCTGGCAGGGCCACGAGGCTGCCGGGCAGGGTCGTCGTGGAGAGAGCTGTACTGGGCACCCGTACCTCCGGTGTCGCCGCGGCCCTCGAGCGGGTCGCAGGGCTTGATCAGGTACTGCGCCTGCCCCGGTCGGCGTCATACATCCGGGACGATGTCGATCCTCAGAGGATCAGACGGAGAGGGAAGAGCGGCACCCGGCGGATCCCATGACGCGGATCCCACGGCATATGCGGGCCCCGGGCGCTGCGCCGGCTGCCGAAACAGAACGCGGGGACGGCGACCGAGCGGGCGGTGCCGCCCACCACCAGGACGAGGCACTCGGTAGGGCGCGCAACCAGCTTGCTGCGCAACCGTTCTGACGCGACCTCAATGAATTCCGGCACGGGAGTTTGCACGGCGGTTGCGGGGAAAGACGCGTGGAGAGCGGGGTCCGCGTCTCCCATGGGCGGGCCGCCGCCCGGAGCCTGAGTCACACACCCCCGAGGTGCGGGCCAGGCCACCCGGCACCACCTCTGCCGTAGGGAATCCGCGCGGCACCCGGGCACCACCGCTCCGGCCTCCTCCTCGGCCGGGGCACTCCCGGAACCCGGGCAGGCCCCCGGCCCCAGCGCTCAGACCGCTGCCGCCGGGCAGACGGATCCCCGCGGCCAGGCCGTCAGTGGGAGTCGGGCACCGGGTCGGTTTCCACGGTAAGGGTGATCGGCGGCGTTGTGCGCGGCGGTGGCACCGGCCGCCTCGGGGGAAGGGCGCCGGCACCGACTACCCCGCAACCGCCCCGGCACGCGTGAGATGCGAGGCGCTCGGGGCAGACGCACCATGAGCGGGACACGTACGACACCGGTGAAGGGACTTGTCATGCCCCGAGGGTCCAGCCCCAAGCGTGAGCGCCAGTACGAGCACATCAAGGAGTCCGGCGAGAAGCGGGGCATGTCGGAAGGCCGTGCCGAGGAGATGGCCGCCCGCACCGTGAACAAGGAACGCGCACGGTCCGGAGAGAGCAAGACGGCCAGCCGCAGCTCCCTACAGGGCAAGTCCGCATCCCAACGCGGAGGCGAGAGGTCCCACGCGAGCGGCGGCTCCACCGAACGCACCAAGGACGACCTCTACCGGGAGGCGAAGAAGCGCGGCATCGAAGGCCGCTCGACCATGACGAAGCAGCAGCTCAAGAACGCCCTCGGCCACTGACCTCGCATCCGGTCGGCACCTCGCTCGCCGAGGGAAACCGGCCCCTCACGGGCACGGGGCAGTTCACGGCTGGGGTGTGGCGACGGTGGCGGGGGTATACGCCCCGCATGAATGGAATAGATCCTTCGAAACTGGGCGAAATGGCTCATCGGAGTGGCATCTACGCATGCGACTGCTGCGGCAAGGAACGCCTCTGGAGCAAGAGCACGGGCGCTGACTGATGGCTGCCATGCGGCTTCGGACGAGCGATCCGCAGGCACCGGGGTGGCAGCGCGTGCGTCACGGGCGCGGCTTCCGCTACCTGGACGCGGCCGGGAAGCCCCTGTCGGCGGCCGACCGCAAACGCCTCCGTGCCCTCGTGATCCCGCCGGCCTGGCAGGACGTGTGGATCTGCCCCTGGCCGAACGGTCACATCCAGGCCCTGGGCACGGACGACGCCGGGCGACGCCAATACCTGTACCACCCTGCGTTCCGGGATCAGCAGGACGCAGCGAAACACGAGCACGTCCAGGACGTGGCCCGCTCGCTGCCGCGCCTGCGGAAGCAGGTCTCGCTGGACCTCACCGGCCGCGGCCTGACCCGTTCCCGCGTGCTCGCCTGCCTCACCCGGATCCTCGACTCGGGATTCCTCCGCATCGGCGGTGAGCGTTACGCCCGCGACAACGGCAGCTTCGGGCTCACCACGCTCCTCCGGGAGCACGCCACCTGCCGGAAGGGCGAAATCAGGTTCCACTTCCCCGCCAAGTCGGGCAAGGACGTCACCCGGGCGATGGTGGACGAGCGGGCCCACTCAGTGGTCCGGGCTCTCCTGCGGCGCAAGGACAGGAGCCCGAGGCTGTTCGCCTACTGGGAGCACGGAGCGTGGCACGAAGTCCACGCCGCGGACCTCAACGCCTACCTGCGGGACTCCTCGGGGCAGGACCTGACGGCGAAGGACTTCAGGACCTGGTACGCCACCGTGCTGGCGGCGGTCGCGCTGGCCGTCTCCGCGAGCACCGCCGACGAGTCCAGCGTCCGTCGCGGCAAGGTCGTGGCCCGCGCGGTGCGCGAGGTCAGCGACTACATGGGGAACACGCCCGCCGTGTGCCGCGCCTCCTACATCCACCCGCGCCTCATCGAGCTGTACGAAGACGGCCGGACCATAGCGGACGCCCTCGGAAAACTGGGCAAGGACGGCGCCTTCGGGCGGCCTGCCACTCACGGCGGTGTGGAACGCGCGGTCCTGAGGCTGCTGCAGCCTGATACCGCCCGGGCGCCGGACAGCGTCCCGGGAGGGACACGGCCGACGTCCCAGGCGCGTGGTGCGGGCGGGGCCGGGTCGTCGCGAAGGTGAGGCGGCGGCGGACACCGGGCGGAACCGGGCACCGGCTACGGCGCCGGTGGCATCGCTGTCAGCCGCCCTCGAACCCGAACACCTCGGCCAACGCGGCTTCCTGCTCCTCCACGTCGCCGGTCCTCGTACCCATGACCGCGTACCGCCAGGAACGGCCGTCGGGCGGCGCGTCCGCGTAGAGGATCACGCCCTCGCCCCGTTCCGGGTCGAACGCGAGGCGGGAGGCCGACAGGCGTGCGAGCCCCTCGGCGAAGTCCATCGGACGACGGGTCCGGCCCTTGGAGACCAGCCACGCCGGGTGTGCGTCGGCCGACCGAGCAGCCAGCCGGGTGACCATGCTGTGGGGGGTGGTGGTCGCCGTGCGGCGAATGTTGCTCTCGCTCGCGTACACCGTGCCATCGGTGGCCACCAGCGCGTCGAGCCCGAAGGGCCCGGCATAACCGTGTGCGGCCAGGTGGCGGCCCAGGGCGGTGCCCCATTGTTCAAGCTCGCCGGCGGCATGCACGCAGGACGCCGGCAGCGGAGAGGCGTATCCCGTGAACGAGCCGTGCACCGTGCGCATGGCTCCGCTGAAGAGCGCGACGGTCCGCGATCCCGTCACCTCCATCTGGACGCTGACCGACTCGGCCACGTCGAGGCGTTCCTCCACGACCCACATCCCGTCGGGTCCACCCACGGGATCGAGCGGCAGACTCGCCCCGCCCGCCAGGTCGTCGCGGGATACGAAGCGCAACCCGTGCCCGCCGGCCGAACGGTCGGGCTTCACCACGACGCCCTCGTGGTCCCGAAGGAACTCCCGCGCCACGCCTTCGGTCCGCGGACGCCGGCAGGTCCGTCCCGCGGGCAGCCGCATGCCCAGCCGTCCGGCCGTCTCACGGAACCCGGCTTTCGTATTGAGCAGCATGGTCACCTCCAGGGCCGTCTCGGCGGCCCCGACGGTCGGGTACGGGTGGATCGCGATGCCGAGGTCCCGGGCGAACTCGATCGTGGACGCGTCCAGGGCCGTCGGCAGCAGCGCCGCGCCCCGGTCCCGTACGAGAGCCCGAATGTGCTCCACGAGCCCGGCCCCGCGCACGGCCCGCGCGAGCGGAACGGCCCCGGCCGGAGGCACCTCGATCACCGCCACCGATTCCGGAGGCACCCCGGTCAGGTCGCACACGTACCGCAGGAACTCCTGGCCCAGCGGCACGGGAGTGACGAAAATGTCCCCCGGCCGCAGCAGCCATGCCTTCCGTGGTGCCTGCTGGGCCCATTGCGTCAGGATCTGCCCTTCGTCGAGATCCACCGCCACATCCGAAAGGAAGTTCGCGAACACGACGATCGGGCCCGTCTCGGTCACCGTGGTCGCCTTTCGCCGGTGGATGCGGCAGGTGGATGCGGCAAGTGGCCACCGCCTACCCTCCCGATCAGCCTTGAACCCGCCACACCCGGTTCGCCGACGTGCCCCGCCCCGAGGGCCGGGACGCGACACGGTCGGCCCGCGCATGAATTCGGCGGGCCGAAGCATCCGTAGGAGATGGAATGCGTGGTGTACGAGAAGCAGGCCGGCCGGTCGGAGAGCGTGGAGTGCGCCGTGGAGGACGCGGCGTGCCAGGTGGTCCTCAAGCGGCTGCGCGACCTGGGCGACGAGGAGTTCGGCTGGGTCCGGCTGACCGATCCGTCCGAGGAGGACCTCGTACGGCTGGGCGATGACCTGGGCCTTCATCCCCTGGCCGTCGAGGACGCGATGCACGCGCGCCAGCGCCCCAAGTACGAGCGGTTCGGCGACGTCCTGGCCGTCGCGCTCAAGACCCTCTGGTACGTCGAGGACGAAGGAGCGGTCGAGACCGGCGAGATGATGCTGTTCGTGGGGCCCCGCTTCGTCCTCACCGTGCGACACGGTCCCGTCGATCCCTGCGCCGAGGCCGCCCGACGGCTCGACGCCGATCAAGAGATGCTCCGCCTGGGTCCCTGGGCCGTGCTGCACGCCGTGCTGGACGTCGTCGTCGACGCGTACGGCGACGCCGCCAGGAGCGTGCGCACCGCGCTCAACCGACTGGAGGACCAGGTCTTCTCCTCCTCCCGCGTCGACCACACCCAGAGCATCTACTCCCTCAAACGCGAGGTGCGCGAGTTCCGCGACGCGGTCCAGCCCCTGGTCCCCGTTCTGCAGGGCCTCCTCACGGGGATGACCGACGAGGCCCACTCGGCCGAGGCCGAGGCCGCGCCCTACTTCCGCGATGTCACCGACCACCTGCACCGCACGGACATCGAGGTCCGCACGCTCGACGAGCTGCTCAACTCGGTCCTCGGCGCCCAACAGGCCCGCGTGGGGACCTGGCAGAACGACGACATGCGTCGCATCTCGGCCTGGGCCGCGATATTCGCCGTCCCCACCATGGTCGCCGGCGTCTACGGCATGAACTTCGAGCACATGCCCGAACTGGGCTGGACCTTCGGCTACCCGCTCGCCCTCACCCTCATGGCGGGCGCATCCGCTGCCCTCCACCGCGCCTTCCACCGCAACGGCTGGCTGTGACCCCCGTGCGAACGGACCAAAGGGCGCGACGGATGCGAAGGGGCCTCCTCGATGACGACGTCAGCCGGGCAGTGCAACACCCGTGCCATGTTCTGCTGTTGTGACGCGCATGTCTGGCGGGATCCGGGGAAGCCGGGCGCGGAACGGGCTGCGGCCCATGCTGCCCGTCGCGGGGCTGCCAGGTCTTTCTACGAGGGGTGTGTGCTGTGGCTGATGAGAGCGTGTCGGATCGTTTGATCGGCCTGTTGTCCGTCCGGGGCGAGGACCTGGGGGCGGAGTGGGCGGAGAAGGTGACGCATTCCCTCGGCGGTCGGGTGAGCCGCGCCGAGGTTCACCGCGAGCTCCAGGAGCTGTACACCGCTCTGGTGGAGGCTCTGGGCGACGGCAGTCTCGACGGCCGCGGCGAGGCCTTCGGAGAGGTGCGCGCCCTGCTGACCGAGCTGTCGCGGACCCGGGCCCGGCAGGGTTTCAGCCCCACGGAGACCGCCAGCAGCGTGTTCGTCCTCAAGGAGGTCCTGGAGCCGGCCCTGACCGGCGAGTCCAGCGACGTACAGGCGTACCTGCGGTTCGCGGGTCTCCTCGACGTCCTGGGCCTGTTCACCATCGAGGTCTACACCCGTACGCGCGAAGAATTGATCGCGGCACAGGCCGAGCAGCTGATGGAGCTGTCGACTCCCGTGGTGAAGCTGTGGGACGGGGTCATCGGTGTGCCACTGGTCGGCACCCTGGATTCGGCGCGCACCATGGTCGTGATGGAGAAGATGCTCCAGGCCTTGATCGATACGGGTTCCGAGCAGGCCATCATCGACATCACGGGTGTGCCGGCCGTGGACACCGAGGTGGCCCAGCACCTGCTCAAGACGGTGGTGGCCGCGCGGCTGATGGGTGCGGAGTGCACCATCTCGGGGATCCGCCCGCAGATCGCGCAGACGATCGTGGCCCTGGGCATCGATTTCGGGGACATCGTCACCAAGGCCACGCTGGCCGATGCCCTGCGGCACGCGCTGCGCCGCTCCGGGGCCACCGTCACCGGTACGGCTTCGCAGGCCGGTGGCCGGTGAGCGAGCAGGTTCCGGTGCTGCGGATCGGACAGGTCCTGCTGGTGTCCATCCAGACGGACCTGGACGACCAGGCGGTCATGCTGCTGCAGGACGATCTGGCGGCCGCCGTGGTGGATTCGGGCGCGCACGGAGTGGTCATCGACATCACGGCGGTGGAGATCGTCGACTCCTTCGTAGGTCGGATGCTGTCCACCATCGCCTCGATCTCCCGCCTGCTGGACGCCCAGACCGTCGTGGTCGGCATGCGCCCGGCAGTGGCCATCACCCTGGTCGAGCTCGGTCTCTCGCTCGGCGGCGTGCGCACCGCGCTGAGCCTCGACAAGGGGCTGCGGATGCTGGAGCAGGCGCGCACGGCCGCGCCGGGCGGGAGCGCTCCGAGTCCCTGGGCCGGATCCCGGCACGAGCACGTCGTGCCGGATGCCGCGGCCGGCCGGTGAACGCTTCCCCTCCAGGTCCGGCGGTACTGGAGATCACTGCCAACGCCGGGGTGGTCCGGGCCCGGCAGCTGGTGCGCGCCCTGGCTCAGGAGTGCCGGCTCTCCCTCGTGGACCAGACGAAATTGATCACCGCGGCCAGCGAGCTGGCCCGCAACACCCTGGTCTACGGAGGTGGGGGCACGATGACCGGCGCCGTGGTCGAGGAGCGCGGGCGGCGGGGAGTCCGTTTGGACTTCGAGGACCAAGGACCCGGCATCCCGGACGTCGACCTGGCTCTGACCGACGGCTGGACCTCGGGCAACGGTATGGGCCTCGGTCTGTCCGGATCCAAGCGGCTCGTCGACGACTTCGTCCTGGACACCGTGCCCGGGCGGGGAACCAGGGTCACCATCACCAAGTGGGGCCGGTGAGCGCCATGGTGGGACCGCCGCTGCTCGACTGCGAGGACTCCGCCTGGTTCCGCGATCAACCCGAAGCCGCTCGGGGCGCGGCCGCCGCGCTGGGACGGCGCATCGGCCTGGGAGAACACCGCACCGCCCAACTGGTCCTGGCCGTGGCCGAGCTGTCGACCAACGTGGCCAAACACGCCGCCGACAGTTCCATGCTGCTGCGCGTGCTGCGCAACCGGACCACGGCCGGGGTCGAGGTCCTCGTCCTGGACAGCGGGCCCGGCATGGTGGACGTCCCGGCGGCCCTTCGGGACGGCGTGTCGAGCGTCGGAACCCTGGGCATCGGCCTGGGCGCCGTGCAGCGTCTCGCCGACGCGTTCGACGTCCATTCGCTGCCCGGGGTCGGGACCGTGCAGCTCGCCCGCTTCTGGCCGCACCCCCTGGATCCCTCGCTGGCGGCCGAGGCCGTCGTGAGCGGGGTCACCCGTCCCATGGGCGGCGAGGACGTCTGCGGCGACGCCTGGGCCGCGCGCGTCGACACCGGCGGGCGGACCACGTCGGCTCCGGGCGAAGGCGGCGCCCCCGCCGCCGGAACCCGCATCGTGCCCGCCTGGTCGAAGCACCCCCGGGCAGGGACGTCAGGGGAAGGGGACCACCGCGCCGCACCGCCGCCGAGGCGGTCTCCAGAGCCGGATCCGGGCGGGCGGTCCAGGCTCCTTCGCGGGGCTGCCCCGGGAGCGGGCGACGGCGTACTCGTGATGTCCTGCGACGGGCTCGGGCACGGCCCGATGGCCGCGATCGCATCCCAGTCGGCCGTACACGCCTTCCGCTCCGGCACCGCACGTACGCCGGAACAGGCGATGGAGGAAGTACACCGCGCCTTGCGCGGAACCCGTGGCGCCGCGGTCGCGATCGCCCGCCTGGAGACCGATGGCCGGGTGCTGTTCTGCGGCATCGGGAACATCAGCGCCTGCGTGCTCACCACCGGCTCCCGCGCCAACCTGCTCTCCCATCCCGGGATCGTCGGCCACCAGATGCGCCAACTGCGCACCTACGAAGCCCGGCTACCCGCTCACGGGGCCCTGGTGATGCACTCCGACGGGCTCAGCGAGCGCTGGAAGGCCGGCGACCTCGCCACCCTCCTCCACCACCCGCCCGCGGTGATCGCCGCCGGGCTGCTGCGCCTTGCCGGTACCCGGCGCGACGACGCCAGTGTGGTGGCGTTCAAGGGAGCATGGTGACCACGCCCTCTCCCCGCACGCGCGTCCACACGCCCGCGTCCGTCACGTCGGTCGCCAGCGAACGGGACGTCTTCGCCCTTCGGCGTCGAGCCAAATCCGTGGCCGAAGCCGTGGGCCTCGACAACCGCGACCAGGTCCGTCTGGCCACGGCGCTGAGCGAGCTGGGGCGCGACCTCCTGCGGTCGGCCCCGATGACCGCCGCCTTCGAGGTGCTGCGGGAGCCGGCCGCGCTCAGAGCCACCTTGCGGTGGCACGACGACCGTGTCCCCAGCCGGGAGTCGCTGTCGGCCGTCACGCGGCTGCTCCCCCAGACCCGCCACGTACCCGACGCCGCAACCGCCGACCGGGCCGTCCGCCGGCCGTGCGGGGGCATGATCGACATCACCTGCCCGGTCCCCGAACTCGCCGCCCGCGGCCTGGACGTCGCCGAGGTCCTGGCCCTCCTGGAAACGGACGGCCCCGCCAGCGCGATCGACGACCTGAGGTCTCAGACACGGGATCTGATGGCCGCGCTGGAGGAAGCCCACGCCCAACGCGACGAGTTGGAGCGGCTCAATGAGGAACTGACCGAAACCAACGCCGGCGTCATGGCCCTCTACGCGGAGCTGACCGTCGAGCACAGGGACGTCGTGGAGCGCTTCGGGCAGGAGCACGAGCTCGCCCTGACGCTTCAGCGCACCTTCCTCCCGGCGACCCTCCCCCGCTCCCCCGGCGTCGATCTCGCCGTGCGCTACCTCCCGGCCGCCACGACGGCCGAGATCGGCGGCGACTTCTACGAAGCCATCGAAACCCCCGGCGGCCTGCTCCTGGCCGTCGGCGACGTCGTCGGGCACTCCCTCCAGGCGGCCGTGGTCATGGGCCAGCTGCGCCACGCCCTGCGCGCCTACGCCGCCCAGGGCCACCCGCCGCACATCCTGCTCCAGCACCTCGACCACCTGCTGGGCCTGCACCAGCCCGGGTGGACCACCAGCGTCTGCATCGTGCTCGTCGAACCGGGCAACACCCGGCTGCACGTCGCCAACGCCGGCCATCTGCCGCCACTGCTCATGCCGCCCGGCGCCGCCCCGCGCTACCTGAGCGAACACGGCCCCCTGCTGGGCCTGGGGGTGCCGCACCCGCCCGCGGTCAGTCACACGATCGAATCGGACAGCATGCTCCTGATGGTCACCGACGGACTGATCGAGACCCGGGACAGCGACCTGTACGAACGTCTCCACCTGCTCAGCGCCACGGCCGCTGCCGGCCCCCGCGAGCCCGAGGCCCTGTGCACGAGGCTGGTGGACGTCTTCGCCGTGGAACCCGACGACGACATCATCGTCTTCGCCGCCGGTCTGCGGCACTTCGAGCAGCCGGACTCGCCCCCATGAGCCCGCCGCTCGCCGAGCACACCCCCCACCGACCGGGCCTGCGGCTCATGCCCTGGACGCTCCCCGACCCCTCAGCCGTACACCCGGTAGCATCGAGCGGGAACGCATGCGTGGTGCGGGAGTTCGGCAGGCAGGTCGAGCCAGCAGCACGAGCCATGGAGGGCGATCGGTAGATGTCGACCCAGCCCTCGCCGCCTCTGTCCGCCGTCTTCGACGGCTCCGGGACGATCGCCGACGCCCGGCACGCCGCCCGTTCCTTCCTCGACGATCTGCGCGACGTTCACGGCCTGGCCGTATCCGCCCGTTCCGCGGACACCGTCGAACTCGTGGTCAGCGAGCTGGTCACCAATGCGCGGAAGTACGCCCCCGGACCCCACCGGCTGACGTTGGCCGTCCACGGCGGATCGGTCACGGTGAGCGTATGGGACACCAGCCCCACCACTCCGACGATCCCGCCTCCCGACCCGTACCGGGTCGGCCGCCACGGCCTGGAAATCGTCATGGGAGCCGCTCAGGGCTTCCAGGTCCATCACGAGGGGCAGGGAAAACGCATCACCGTGACCATCGCCCTGGCCGATGACCCACCCGGTGGATGCGCAAAGTGACCCGGCGCGCGTCCGCGACCTGCGAGAACCGTGCCTCCCCGAAAGCGAGATGCAGAGGACCTCATGGAACAGCACGTGACGGTGTTGCCCGATGTCGATGACGTCCGCGTGATCACCTGCATCGGAGAATTCGACCAGGACACCCTGGAGCCCTTCCGCCGGGCCGTCGCGCAGGCCACCGCCGACCCGGCGCCGCGCATGATCGTCCTGGACATCAGCCAGATCACCTTCGCCGACTCCTCGATGCTCAACGAGATGCTCCGCCTCAGGCACACCGGCCGCCCCCTCGTCCTGGCCGGGCCCCTGCCCCAGCGTCTCGCCCGGCTCTTCGAGCTCACCGCGGCGGACCAGGTGTTCACCATCACGGCCAGCCTGGAGCATGCGCGCGCCCTCTGACCTCCGAACGGTCGGGCTACGCCGGTCGGTCGGGCTCGATACGGCGGTAGAACGCGATGTCCCGGCCGCTGACCACGACGATGTCACCGGAGTCGGTCAGTCGCAGATCGTCCACGGTGTCGAGGAAGATGGCCGCCGCCGACTCCCCGAGGTGCAGGTCCCACACCCGCACCAGCCCGTCCCGCCCTCCGGTGACGGCCACGGTCCGGCCGTCCAGCGTCCCGCACACCGCCGCGGACGCCCCACCGGCATGGGCGTTGACGGAATCGCCGACGAGCTCCCGGGCGTCCAGGTCCCACAGCCGCACCGCACCGTCCTGCGCCGTGGCGATCGCCATCGGCCGGCCGTCCACCACCGCACACGCCACCGCGTACACCATGCTGTGCTGTCCGGGCAGGAGTCCGCCGCCGTGCGCGCCGCCCAACAGGTCCCACACCCGGACCGTCTCGTCCCACCCGCTGGTGACCGCGATCAGCCTGCTGCCGACGGCGACGCACGCCACGGCGGCCACCCCGCCGACATGGCCCCTCAGGGGTTCCCCCAGGGGGACCCCCCGGTCCAGGTCCCACGCGCGCACCGTCCCGTCCAGTCCGCTCGTGACCGCCACCGGCCGGCCGTCCACGACCGTGCACGCCACCGCGTACACCTCGCCGACATGACCGACCAGGGACCGACCGCGCGGTGCGTCGGCGCCCAGGTCCCACACCCGTACGCTGCCCTGCTGCCCGCACGTGACGGCCGTCGCCCGGCCGTCCACCGCCACGCACGCCACCGCGTACACCTCGCCGACATGACCGAGGAGGGGGGCGCCGATCGGCTGCCCGGTGTCCGCGTCCCACAGCCGCACCGAGCCGTCCACGCCGCCGGTGACGACGGTCGACCGCCCGTTCACCACCACGCACTCCACGTGGGACACCCCGCCGGGGTGGACGGGGAGGCTCTGGACGCGGGACGGCGCGTTCCGGGGGGTCCAGACCCGCACCGTCCCGTCCTGGCCCCCGGTGACCACCACGGGTTGGCGCTCCACCTCCGCGCACGCCACCCCGTACACCGCGTTGGTGTGGCCGGTGAGCGGATCGCCGGCGGGCCGACCGGTGCGCAGGTCCCACACCCGCACCGTCCCGTCCCAGCCGCCGGTGACGGCCACCGCCCGGCCGTCCACCTCCGCGCACGCCACCGCGTGCACCACGTTGGTGTGACCGGTGAGCGGGCTGCTGGAGGGCCGACCGGTGCGCAGGTCCCACACCCGCACCATGCCGTCCCAACTCCCGGTGACGGCGATCGGCCACCCGTCCACGACCGTGCACGCCACCGCGTGCACCTGGCTGTTCTGGCCGGCGACCCGCTCACCGATGGACCGGCCGGTGCGCAGGTCCCACCGTCGCAGGGTCCCGTCCTGGCCGCCGGTGACCGCGATCGGCCGGCCGTCCACCGTGGCGCAGGCCACCGCGTTCACCGCCGAGGCGTGGCCGGTGAGGGGCTTGCCGACCGGTCGGCCGGTGCGCAGGTCCCACACCCGTACCGTGCCGTCCCAGCTTCCGCTGACGGCGACCGGCCGGTCGTCCACCGTGGTGCACGCCAGGGCGTGCACCTGGCTGTCGTGGCCGGTGAACGCCTCGCCCACGGGGGCGCCGGTGCGCAGGTCCCACACCCGCACCGTCGCGTCCCAGCCGCTGGTGACGGCCACGGGCCGGTCGTCCACCACCGTGCACGCCACCGCGGCGACCCCGCCGGCATGGCCGGTGAGGGGTTCCCCGACGGGGGCTCCGGTGCTCAGGTCCCACAGCCGCACGGTCCCCTCCTGCCCGGTGCTGACGGCCACCGCCCGCCCGTCCACCACCGTGCAGGCCACCGCCAGGGCCACGCCGTGCCCGATCAGGGCGTCCTGCTGCGCGGTGCTGAAGCGGCTTCCGCTGGCCCAGGAGGGCGCCCACGTGCCGCCGGGGAGCTGTTTGACGAGTCGTCGGTGGAGGGAGCGGGCACCGGCGCGGGCGGCGTCGAGGGCGAGGACCTGCCGCCGTTCCACGGGTTCCAGCGGGAGGTGGAGGTGCAGGTGGGCGCGGTAGACGGCCGCGTTGAGGCGGGGGACGTCCTTCCCGACGCGGCGCAGGTGCGGGGTGAGGCCCCGGGGCGCGACGTGGACGAGGTACTCCGGGTCCTCGACCAGGGCGTCGAGGAGGTCCGCTTGCGCCGCGTGGTGGGCGAGGTGGTGGAGCGCGTAGGGGTGGGCGCGGCCCCAGTCGCGGGTCGCGTCGGCCCGGTGGGGGACGCGGTCGCTCAGGACGCGGGTGTAGGCCGCGTGGATGCGGGTCGCTTCCGTGTCGTGGCGCAGGTGTTCGGCCATGGCCTCGTGGTAGAGGCGGTAGGCGGAGCGACCGTTCTCCACGGCCTCCACCACGTACGACCCGGCCGCGCGGCGCAGCCACAGGAGGTCCTGGTCGGTGTACGGGCGCCCGGCGATCTCACTGGCGAGGGAGGCCCATACGTCCTCCCAGGGCAGGCCCTGGCCCTGTGCCCACGCCAGCGGGCGCAGCAGGTCGGTGGCGCGCCGGGCGTCGGGCCCGAGCCGCCGCTCCAGGTCCTGGCGCATGGCCTCGGTCGCGTGCCGGGGCAGCCCGTCGCGCCATCGCCCGCCCGTGTCGGACGGGATCGTGGGGGCCGCGGCGAGGGTGAAGGCGGCGAGGCGGGCGACGAGGAACGAGCGGTCCGCGGCGGTGGCCACGGCCGCCGCGACGGGCAGGACGCGGTCGGGCCGCTCGCGGTACGGGGAGCTCTGGTGCGAGCCGAGCAGGATCCGGGCGGCGTAGGCGGTGACGGCCTCGCGGTCGGCGTACCGGGGGGCATCAAGGTCGACCGTGTCCTCGGCGGGGATGCCCAGCCGGTCCAGGAGGTAGGGGCGGGTGCCGAGCAGCAGCCGGATCCGGCCCCGGGAGTGCGCGATCAGCGGACGCAGGACGCTGCTGCACAGGGTGTCGGGTGTCGCGGCCTCGTCGAGGGCGTCGATCAGGACGGTCAGCGGGCGCGGGCGCCCCTCCAGGGCGTCGAGCAGCCCTCCGACGGTGTCGGCGTGGACGCGAGCCGCCGCGCCCAGGGCGTGCAGGACGTCGGTGTCGGTGAGGCGTTGGGCGTAGATCGCGGTGTCGAGGGCGCCCGGGCCGATGAGGTCGGCGGGGATCTGCAGGGCGCTGGTGGGGACCGTCCTGCGGTGTTCGGGGTGGGACAGGGCCGCCACCACGCCGAGCACGGCGGTCTTGCCCGAGCCGGGTCCCGCGGTCACCACGCGGGCGGCCGAGGCGGCGGGACCCGGTGGCTGCTTCAGCCAGGTGCCGATGGCGGCCAGCGCGGCGTGCCGGCCGCTGAACCACCACTGCGGGTTGGCGTCCTGGTGGCGGGCGCCGGAGTGGTGCCCCATGGCGCGGACCAGGAGGCGGGCCGTGAGTTCGGTCTCCCGCAGCCGGTCCTGCTCGTCGAAGGAGGCGGCCTGCTGGAGGGCGAGGTCGACGTCGTTGAGGCGGACGTCGTGGCGCGGGTTGGGGAAGAAGGCCGGGGGCTCGCCGCCGAGGTCCGCCAGGGTGGCTCGGATCTGCTGGTACCCGGGCAGCTTCTTCGAGTCGTTGATGTGCTGGACGACGGCGTTCACGGAAAGGGTCGCGGGAGCGTGGCCGGCGACGGACAGGTCCATGACCGCGTCCCGCAGCAGCGTCGGGAACAGGGCGGCCACGGCCTGCTGGTGCGGCTGCGCGGAGGACACCACCACGAGCCCGGAACCCGGGGTGCGGCTCCAGCCCGACTCGACGCGGCCGAGCGCGGCGGCGACGAGCTGGTTGCCGCCCTTGGCGCTGTAGCAGGCGTCCAGCATCAGCATGACGCGGCGCACCCGGGTCTCCTGGAGCATCGCGCGGGCGAGGTCCGTGGTGCGCAGCGAGGTGTAGGGCTTGCGGTGCGGGTCGGTGTCAGTGGTCAGCAGGACGTGCTCGCCGCCCACGTCGAGGACGTCCCCGTGGAGGGACAGGTAGACGGCGAGGAGGTCGTCCGCGCGGCGGTCATCCGCGCAACAGAAGTCGTTGAGGGCGTCGGTGAGCTGCTGTTTCGTGGGGTTCAGCGGAAGCACGTCGTGGTGGTGGTAGCCGAGGGTCCCGGTGAACAGTTCCACGATCCCGGCCCGGGCCTCGACGAGGCCGGGCCGGTTCCAGACGGGGTTCTTGGGATAGTCGGCCACGACGGCGGCGATCAGGAAGCGGCGTCCCTGCCCGTCGGGGGCAGCCGCGCCGCTCACGCGAGGGCCTCGGCGACGGCCTTCCCGCACAGGGCATCGGTGAGGTAGGCGGTGGCGTCGTGGGCGTGCGCCCCGGTGTCGAGGAGCGCGGAGCGCAGTTCGTCGCCGAAGCCCGGCCGCAGGTCCTTCACCAGCGCGACGACGTCACCGTGTCCGGCGAGGTTCGTCCAGGTCAGGGCCTTGCCGCCGGGCCAGGCTCCGCGGGCCCGCGGGCGCGGGCCGGTCGGTGCGGGGTCGAGCCGGTCGAAGACCAGGTTCCTGATGCCGAGGGGCGAACCGATGGTGACCAGGGCCCGTACGCCGTGGCCGGGCAGGGCGCACAGGGCCTCGTAGGCGACGACCGAGCCCAGCGAGTGGGCGACCACGACCCGGGTGTCCGCTCCGATCGCGCCGATCACGCGCTCACGGACGGCGCCCCGTACGGCCGGATCGGTGAGGTAGGCGCGTACCTGCTTGAGGTCGGCGACCATGTGCCGCAGTGCGACGTCCGCGAAGAACCGCGACCCGGACAGCGCGCGCAGCGCGGCCTGTACGGAGCCGGGCGTGGCGACGAGGGTGTCCTGCGCGTCCGGCGGCACGACCGCGGGGTCGCTCTGCGCCGCCGCACGCCACCACTCGCCCAACAGCTCCTGCTCGAAGGGGTCGTCGACGTCCTCGGCGGTGTACGGCAGGTCGTCGACGGAGAGCATCTGGCCGGACGGCCGGAACAGGTCGCCGTAGAAGGCCATCGCCACCTCCGACGCGTCCAGCGATCCGGCCGCGTCGGCCCGGCGCAGGCCGTCGCCGAGCGCCGGCCACCAGGCCGAGAGCAACGTCCCCTCCCCCTGGACCTGTTGACCGATCCCGTGCACGCACACCACTCGGGCCATTCGACCCACCCCCTGAAACACGACCCTGAAAAGTGACCCTGGAAACGACGCGAAGGCACCTGTCCAGAGGCACTATTACCAGTCGTCCCCGGCCCTCCGCAGGCGTTCGCCGGACCTCCGGGCGGATGGCCCCGCTCAGCTCGGGTCGCTCCCGGCGGCGCGGGCCCCGCGGTCCGCGCGCGCCCGGGCGCGCTGCGCGGGGGCGGCGCGGTAGTGGCTGAAGGCCGTCTCCAGCACGCCCTCGCCGCTGGTGAGCGCGGGCAGTTCCCGCCCCAGGCCGTGCACGCGGTCCGCGGGCAGGAAGCCCTCGACGACGTACGCGTCCCCCCGCGCCACCGGGGGTTCCGGCTGGGCGCGGTGCCGGGCCAGCGCGAGCGCCACCGGTGCGTGGGCGTCCTGCGGGTAGTCCAGTCGGAACCGGTGCACCGGCTCGTGCACGGCCGTACCGGCCCGGCGCAGAGCGGACATGAGGACCAGCCGCGTCAGCGCCCGGAAATCCCCCGCCGTGCTGCGGACGCTGCAGAATCCCGAGTGCGTCATGGTCACGGTGCAATCGGGCACCTGCCGGCCGGACGGCCCCCGGCGCAGGGTCGCGCGGACCGACTCCTCGACGGCGCGCATGTAGCCCGGCGGCAGGGAGCCGAGCTCGACCTCCCTGCGGAAGGCGACGCCGGCGCCGACCCGGCCCGGCTCCACGCGCAGCCCCACCGTCGCCAGGAGCCGGTTCCCGTCCTGGTCGATGACCTCGAGCGCGGACCCCGTGCCGGTGACGCGCTCGACGCGGATCGGGGTCGTCCCCCGGAAGGAGACCGTGATCCCGTACTCCTGCGCCAGGGCGGCCGCGAGGACCTCCTTCTGCACCTCGCCGTAGAGCGACACCGACAGCTCGGGGCCGTCCGGGTCCTGCCGCAGGCCGATCAGCGGGTCCTGTGCGGCGAGTTGGGTGAGGGCGTGGTGCAGGGCGCCCCGGTCGCCGGGGTCCATCGGCACGACGACGCTCTCCAGGGAGGGCGCGGCGAAGACCCGCCCGTAGGGGCGGCCCTCGGGCTCCTGACCGAGCACGTCCCCGATCCGGACCGCCGACAGGCCGTGCAGCACCGCGATCTGGCCGGCTCGGGCCACCGGAGCGCGCACCGCGGCGCCCCGGTCGAAGACGGCGAGGTCGGTGACCTTGGGCCGGGCGCCCGTGCCCGCGACCGGGACCCGGTCGCGGACCGCGAGTCGCCCGGCGAAGAGCCGGGCGTAGGCGATCCGCTCGCCGCCCCCGCCCCGCTCCACCTTGAACACCCGCGCCGACAACGGCGCCCGGTCATCGCCGCGTTCGGCGGGGAGGAGGTGCTCGATGCCCTCGACGAGGTCCGCGATCCCGGCGCCGGTGATCGCCGAGCCGACGTACACCGGGTGCACGCGCCCGCTGCGGGTCTGCGCGACGAGCGCGGAGCGGAGCCGCTCGTGGGGGACGGACCGCCGGTCGGCCAGGTAGGCGCCGAGCAGGTCGTCGTCGTGGGTGGTGAGCACGTCCAGGAGGCCCTCCCCGAAGTCGGCGTCGTCCCGGGCGAAGGCGGCGACCTCGGCCGAGGCCGCGCCGAGGTCGGCCACGACGCGCCCCATCGGGACGACGGGCACGTCCAGGGCGCGCCGGACCTCCCGCAGGACGCGGGCGTCGTCGGCGCCGCGCCGGTCCACCTTGTTGATGAACACCAGGGTCGGGATGGCGAGCCGCTTCAGCGTCCGCATCAGGACGCGGGTCTGCGGCTGCACGCCCTCCACCGCGGAGACCACGAGGACGGCGCCGTCGAGCACGCCGAGGACCCGCTCCACCTCGGCGATGAAGTCGGGATGGCCCGGGGTGTCGATCAGGTTCACGGAGAGCGCCGAACCACCGCTTCCGAGCGGGAAATTGACCACCGCCGACTTGATGGTGATGCCACGGCGGCGTTCCATCTCCAGGCTGTCGGTCAGGGTGCTGCCGGCATCGACGCTGCCGATCTCGCCGATGACCCCGGCCGCGTACAGCAGCCGTTCGGTCAGGCTGGTCTTACCGGCGTCGACGTGGGCCAGGATGCCCAGGTTGAGCGTGCGCGAGGTGGTGTGCACAGAGCGTCATGTCCTTCAGGTGGATGATCGTTCCTTTCGCGGGGGACATGGACGGACGGCGCATCGATCGGCTCCTCTGTGACGTCGGGTTCCCCCGACGCTCGCACACCGGGCGCACCCGCGGCCACCGCATTTCGCCGCCGGGCGGGGGGACGTACGACCGTCGCACGGAGCGCTTGCGATCAAAGTCCTCGCGGTCGCACGGTGTTGACGTGCTCGGGGTCACGCCCGGGCGCCCGGAGTTCCCCGGTGGGGATCGGTCATCGGCGTTCTGCCGCCGGTCCCGTGGTCGGCCGTTGCCTTCACGCCGATCCACGCACCAGGAACCCGGCTCGGGCTCATTCTCGCGTGGGGCGGCGTCCTGTCGGTGCTGCTCTTCGTGCTCCAGGGGTTGATCAAGCAGGTCCACGAGGTCGTCGTGGCCCTGCGCCCGCTCCTGGAGGGCCTGCGCAAGTGGTCCCGCGCCCGGTCGCGGCGCCGCGGTCGGGAGCGCCGGTGAGCGGGAGACCCCGCCTCCACCCCTCCCCTCCAACGCCGCTCTCCACCCCCGTTCTCCACCCCCTCTTCCACCCCCGATTCCACCCCTGGGTCCAGGTGCCGCCGGCCGATCCGCAGCAGTCTTGAGGCATGACAACGACCGAGTGGATCACCGACATCGCCCTCCTGCTGATCGTCTTCCGCCAGCTCCGGGAAGGCCGGCTCGACCTCAAGTCCTTCCTGATCCCGCTGGGGATCGTGGCCTTCGTCGCCAACTCCTACCTCGACACCATTCCCACCGAGGGCAACGACCTGGTGCTCATCGGACTCCTGGTCGCCGTCGGCGCCGCGCTCGGCATCGCGGGTGGCGTCTACACCCGGATCCGGTCCCTCGACGGGCACGTCCTGATCAAGGCCGGTGCGGTGTCCGCGGTCCTGTGGGTCGTGGGCATGGGTGCCCGGATGGGCTTCCAGCTCTGGGTCCAGCACGGCGGCGCCGCCAGCGTCGGGCGGTTCAGCGTCACCCACCAGATCACCAGCGACAAGGCCTGGGTGGCGGCGTTCGTCCTGATGGCCCTCACCGAGGTGGTCACGCGGCTGGCGACGATCTACATCCGGAGCCGGAGCGTCGCCGTGACCCGCCCCGTGGCCGTCCTCGACCGCACCGCCTGACCGTGCAGTACGTTCAGCACATGCCCACGACCCACAGCGCTCCGCCTCCGGGAAGCACACCGCCCCCGGAGGCGGTCCCGCATCCGGTGCCCGGCCAGGACCCCCGCGTCCGGTGGGCCCTGACCCTGACGGTGATCGTCGTCGGCCTCGTGACGGTCCGGCCCATGGGCTTCACCGGCCGGGGCCTGGCCGTCGCCGTGCTCTTCGCCCTCTGCACGGCCGCGCTGCTGGCCCGGGGCCTGCCGGAGAACGAGACGACCCAGCGGTTCGCCCCCCTCTGGCTGGGCGGCGGAGTCCTCGCCGCGGCCGGTCTGATCGCGGTGAGCAGCAGCGGGACGGGCTACCTGTTCGCCTTCTTCCTGTCCGGTCACATCGGCTACCGGCTGGAGACGAAGTGGGCGCTGGCCCTCGCGGCACTGTGCAGCGCGCTCTGCGCGGGCGTCCTGTACTTCCACCTCGGGCCGGGACACCAGCAGGTCCCGTGGACCCTCGGCCTCTCCACGGGCACTCCGGTCCTGGTCGGCATCCTCAACCGCAGCCAGCGCCAGGCGGTGCGGGCGGTGATCGCGGCCTCCGAGTCGGCCGAGCGCGCGGCCCGCGCCGAGGCGCGCACGGCCGTCCTGGCCGAGCGCGGCCGGATCGCCCGGGACGTGCACGACGTACTGGCGCACTCGCTGGCCGGGATCAACATGCAGCTGGAGCTGACCGACGCGCTGATCGAGACCGGTGACATGGAGAAGGTCCGGGAGGCCAACGCCAAGGCCCACGCCCTCGTCAAGGAGAGCCTGCGGCAGGCCCAGTGGACCGTGCACGCGCTGCGCGAGGACGCGCTGCCGCTGGTGGAGAGCCTGACCGCCATGGTCGAGTCCTCGGGCCACCGCGACGCCCTCACCGTCACCGGTACGGTCCGTGAACTCCCGACCCGGGTGACCCAGAACCTGCTGCGGATCGCCCAGGAGGCGCTGACCAACTCCGCCCGGCACGCGCCCGGGGGAAGCGTCGGGGTGGAGCTGACGTTCGCCGCCGGATCGACGACACTGAAAATCCGCAACGGCCCCGGCACCCGCGAGGTGACCTCGGGTCCCGGCAGCGGGATGGGGTTGATCGGCATGCGCGAACGCGTCGCGCTGCTGGCAGGAACCGTCACCGCGGGCCCGGTCACGGAAGGGCCGGACCGGGGCGGCTGGCACGTGGAGGCAGTGATCCCGGGATGAGCGAAGTGAGCGAGCAGCAGCAGAAGTTGCGGGTGGTCGTCGCCGACGACCAGGCCGCCGTCCGGGAGCCGCTCGCCGCGGTGCTCGGACTGTCCGAGGACATCGAGGTCGTCGCGGCCGCCGCGGACGGGACCGAGGTGCTGGCGGCGGTCGCCGCCGGTCCGGTGGACGTGGTCCTGATGGACCTGCGGATGCCCGTCATGGACGGGATCGAGACGACCCGCCGGCTGGTCGAGCAGCACCCGGGGGTGGCGGTGGTGGTGCTCACCACCTTCGCCGACGACGAGTCGATCCTGGGCGCCCTGGGCGCGGGAGCCCGCGGGTACCTGACCAAGAACGCCGGGCGCCAGGACATCACCCGGGCCATCCGGGCCGCCGCCGCCGGCCAGTCCGTCCTCGACCGCGAGGTGCAGGACCGGCTGCTCGCGTCCGTACGGACCACGGCGTCGACGGCGTCGCCCGCGACGCGGACCGCCCTGCCCGCCGACCTCACGCCCCGCGAACGCGAGGTCCTCACCCTGATCGGTCGGGGCCTGCCCAACCGCGGCATCGCCGAGAAGCTCTTCATCAGCGAGGCGACCGTCAAGACCCACATCAACAACCTGTTCGCCAAGGCGGACATCCCCGACCGCGCGGCCGCCGTCCGCCGCGCCATCGAGGCCGGTCTGGCCTGAGCGGCGGGTACGGCCGCCCCGGCCCACGTGCGGTCCTGACGCCGGGGTCGGGGTCGACGGCCGCCCCGCGGACCCGACCGCGCCCCCGGACCCGACCGCGCCGCGCGGTTCCTCAGCGACCGGCGCCGGGCCGAGCGTGGCGGTCCACGGTGGCCTCGACGATCCGCACGAGCAGCTCTCCCGCGTCCACGATGCTCGCGTTCTGGGCGCTCACCTGCGCCCCTTCGAGGGTGAAGGTGATCTCCGCGGCGGCGCCGTCCGGATCGGCCAGTCCGGCGCGGTCGCACAGGGCGGTGAGCCGACGCAGTTGGGCGGCCTTGTGGGCTTCGATCAGCCGGCGCGCCGGGTGCGTGCGGTCGGGCAGTTCGGCCACGGAGTTGATGAACGGGCACCCCCGGTGGGAGATCTCGGGAAGTCCGTCGGCGATGAACCGGGCCACCCCCAGGATCTGCGCCCGGGGGTCGTCGGGGTGCGCGTGTTCCACACGGTCGAACACCGCGGCGTAGTCGGCCGCGACAATGCGCAGCCATTCCTCCACCAGTGCGTCCTTGGTCGCAAAGTGGCGGTAGAGCGCCATCTTGGTGGTCTCGGCCCGGTCGGCGATCGCCTGGACGCCCACCGCTTTGATCCCCTCGCGCGAGAAGAGTTCCTCCGCCGCGTCCAGGATCCGCTCCCGGGGCGGCAGCTTGGCCACCCTGCTCTGCCTGCCGACCCTGTCCGTGCTCGACATGCGGCCCTCCTTCGGTCCGGTGGGTGATCGCACCGCCTGATCACGATGCTACGGTACCGATCAGTCCCGCACGATACCGCTCGGTATCATCAGATACCGAGCGGTCCCGTCGTGCCCTGAACGACACCCCTGGACGGACGAACATGAAGCTCTCCGAGTACGTGACCCACGACGGCGTCGGCCTCGCCGACCTGGTGGCCCGCGGCGACGTGACGGCCGCGGAACTCGCCACGACCGCCCAGCAGGCGTCGGACCTGGTGAATCCGCGGATCAACGCCGTCGTCGAGACCTGGCCCGGCGAGGACGCACCGACTCCGGGCAGCACCGCGCTGGCCGGGGTGCCCTTCCTGATCAAGGACATCGCCATCACGATGTCCGGCAAGCGGGTGGAAATGGGCAGCCGGCTCACCGCGGGCACCGTCGCCGACGCCGACTCCTCGCTCATGACGCGCCTGCGTCGCGCCGGGCTGGTCACGCTCGGGCGCACGGCCACCCCCGAATTCGCCTACAGCACCACCACGGAAGGCGTCCTGTACGGCGCCACCCGCAACCCCTGGGACCCGACCCGCAGCCCCGGCGGCTCCAGCGGCGGCGCGGGAGCCGCCGTGGCCGCGGGCATCGTCCCGATCGCGCACGCCACCGACGCGGCCGGCTCCATCCGGGTCCCCGCCTCCGCGAACGGCCTCTTCGGTCTGAAGCCGACCCGCGGCCGGATATCCATGGGCCCCGACGCGGACGAGGTGTTCAACGGGCTCGCCGTCCACGGCGCCCTCAGCCGGTCGGTGCGCGACAGCGCCGCGCTCCTCGACCTCGTCCACGGCCCCGAGGCCGGCGACCCCTACGCGGCGCGGCGGCCGGAGCGGCCGTACGCGCACGAGGTCGACCGCTCCCCCGGCAGCCTGCGGATCGGCCTCCTCACCCGCCCCTGGAACGATCGGCCGGCCCACGCCGCCGTCGTCGAGGCCACGCTGCGCTCCGCACGCCTCGCCGAGTCCCTGGGACACCGGGTGGAGGAGGTCCGGGTCGACCTCGGCGTCGGCTGGGAGGAGTTCGTCCTGGCCAACGCCCGCCTGTGGAGCACCAATCTGGTGCCGTGGATCGACGCCGGCGCCGCCGCCTGCGGGCGACCGGTCGATCCCACCACCGTCGAGCCCGAGATGCTGGCCAGTTACGCCTACGGACGGCGGGTCAGCGGACCCGAGTTCGTCGACGCGCTCGCGCTGCGGGGCCGCGTCGCGCGCGCGATCGGCCGGTACTTCGCCGACCACGACCTGCTGCTCACCCCGACCCTGCCCGAACTGCCCGTCCCCCTGGGCACGTACGCCCGGGGCGCCGAGGGAGCGGACGGCCTCGGCTGGGTCGAGCGGCTCTTCGACCGCTCCCCCTTCACGGCCGCGTTCAACGTCGCGGGCACCCCCGCGATGTCCGTCCCGCTGGAGAGCGACCCGGCCACCGGACTGCCCGTGGGCGTCCAGTTCGCCGCCGCGTACGGACGCGAGGACCTGCTCTTCCGGCTCGCCGGGCAGTTGGAACGGGCCGCTCCCTGGGCGCGGCGGACCCCCGCCGTGTGGGCCGGGCGCCCTTAGCGCGGTGCGGGGGGCGGTCGGCTCGGGTCCGTCCCCCGCGGCGTCCGGCCCACCGTCCCTCAAGCGGCGGGCTCAGGAAGGACCTTCACGTAACCGTCGGTTCCGTGCACGCGGATCCGCTGGCCGTCCCGGATCCGCCGGGTCGCCCCTTCCACGCCGACCACGGCCGGCAGTCCGTACTCCCGGGCGATGACCGCGCCGTGGGTCATCAGCCCTCCCACTTCCGTCACCAGCCCCGCGATCCCGACGAACAGCGGGGACCAGCTGGGGTCCGTGAAGGGCGTGACCAGGATGTCGCCGGCTTCGAGATCGGCGTCCGCCATGTCCAGGATGACGCGGGCCCGGCCTTCGACGGTCCCCGCGGAGACCGCGAGTCCGATCAGGGAGCCGGCCGGTGCGTCGTCGCGCCGGTACGCCCCGCTGAGGGCCTCGCCGTCCGAGGTCAGGACGCGGGGCGGGGTGAGCGCGTGGTGCGCGCGGAAGGCTTCCGCGCGCTGCCGGACGAGCCCCTCCGGCACCCGGTGCGTGCGCGCGACCTCGTGGAACTCCTGGAAGGTGAGGTAGAAGACGTCCTCCCGCTCGGCGAGCACGCCGGACCGCACGAGGCGGTCGGCCTCCGCCAACAGGGCCTGCTTGTACAGGAAATAGCGGCTGATGATGCCGTACTTCGGGTACTCCCGGTAGCCGATGAAGGTCCGGAGCCGGTCGATGGCCCGCTTGACCTCGGCGGCCTTGGCCTCGCCGTCGGGCAGGGCCAGCAGCCGGGTGAGCACGTCCCGTTCCTTCTCCCGCGCCTTGCGCCGGCCTTCCTCGAAGCGCCGTTCGGCGGCGCCCGGCGCGAAGTTCCTGATGTTGTCGAGGATCACGGGAACGAGCGTGCCGGGGCGCTCGCTCCAGCGCGGGCGGGTGATGTCGATCTCGCCGACGCAGCGCATGCCGTACCGGTCGAGGTAGGCCTCCAGGGCGGCGCGCGCTTCGGTCCCGCCCGGGAGCGCGTCCAGCGCGACCAACCCGTCGGGCCCGTCCGGCCCGTCCGCGAGTGCCTTGCCCCCGACGCCCTGGAGGAACGCCACCACCTCGGGGTGCGGGCGGATCACGTCCGCGAGGTCGAGCAGCTCCAGGCCCATCTCCGAGGTGACGTTGCCGGGCGCGGAGAGCGTGAGCGTGTCGGCCGCGTTCTTCTCGCCGAGCCACTCCTGGAGCGTGTCCGTCAGCCACCACGTGGCCTCCATCCCGGCCATGATCGCCTGGATGCTCAGCGGGTCGGCCAGGACGCGCTTGTGCTCCTCGAACGCCTCCAGCAGGAAGTCGAACAGCTCCGGTCCGCTCTTGGTCCGGATGTCGCGGGCCAGCGCGGCGACGGACTCCCGGCTGCGCTCGATCAGCCGCGCGACCACGGCCGGATCGGTCTCGATCGGGGTGGGCGGGCCACCGACCGGCGGCCCTGCGGGCACCGCGTCCGGCAGCGACGGGACGAAGCCCTCGCGGCCCAGTACGGTCTCCAGGGCGTCCCGCATCAGTGGATCGCCCTTGCCCAGGGCGTCCAGGAGTCCCTCGCGGCTCGCGGGAGAGGCGAGGCGCCGGGTCACGTCGACGAAGAGCCGCCCACCGGCCTGGTGCATCCCCACCATGGCCGTCAGCTGCCACATCGAGTACCCCAGCGGCCTCATCGGGTCGGTCATCATCTGGCCGTGCCCGACGGAGACGTAGACGCGGTTCTCCTCGGGGCCCTGCCCACCGGCCCCGGCGGCGGGAGCGGGGACGGACGCGGGCGGGGGGACCGGTACGGGGAACAGCGTCGTGATCGGGCGGCTCTGGACGATCTGGAAGCCGTCGCCCGCCAGGCACCACTCGATGTCCTGCGGAGCGCCGAAACGCGCTTCGATCCGCCGTCCGAGTCGTACCAGCCGCACGACCTGGGCGTCGGTGAGCGCCGGCTCCTTCGCCCGCCGCGGCTCGACCGCCACGTCCCGCGTACCGCCACCGGTGAGGGCCCGCACGGCCCGCTCCTTGACGGCGACCGCCTTGGCGACGATCTCATCGCCCCGCACCTTGTAGACGTCGGGGTTCACCAGACCGGAGACCAGTGCCTCGCCGAGGCCGAAGCCCGCGTCCACGGTGGCGACCTTCCGGTCGCCCGTGACCGGGTCGGCCGTGAAGAGGATGCCGGCCGCGTCCGGGAGGACCATCCGCTGCACGACCACGGCCATCCGGACCGTGCGGTGGTCGATGCCGGCCCGTCGGCGGTAGGCCACGGCCCGGTCGGTGTACAGCGAGGCCCAGCACCGGCTGACGTGACGCAGGACCTCCTCGGGTCCCACGACGTTCAGGTAGCTGTCCTGCTGGCCCGCGAAGGAGGCCGTCGGCAGGTCCTCGGCGGTCGCGCTGGAGCGGACGGCGTAGGCGGCCCGCTCTCCGTACCGCCCGAGCGAGCGGGTGATCGCCGCCGCGACGTCGGCCGGGACGGGAGTCTCCTCGACGGTCCGGCGGATCCGCGCGCCGAGCGCGCGGGCCGCCTCCTGGTCGGCCGGGTCCAGGCGCGCCAGCCGGTCCAGCTGCTCCTGGAGCGACGGCTGCGACGCCACGACCCGTTGGAAGGCGTGCGTGGTCACGCAGAAGCCGTCCGGCACCACGACGCCTTCGATCCGCGCCAGGGCGCCCAGGTGCGCGCCCTTCCCGCCGACGACCGCGAGCCGCGTCTCGTCCACCTCCCCGAGTCCGCACACGTACCGCTCGGTCATCGCGCTCTCCATGCCTTCATGCCCCTCGTTCGCCCAGGTTGTGGACCAGATCGATGATTTTGCGCCGTGCCGGGGGCCTTGCCGCAAGCCCCCCTGTGCGCTATATCTTGATAGTGGCGAGGAGAGGTCTCCTTGCCCTTTTTCTTTTCCCGTCGGCCGGAGCCGACGAGCGCTTCGCGCCGCCTCCCTCCTCCCCCCACGCGGTCCGCGCCGACCTGCGCCGTTCCCGATTGCGGGATATCAAGGAACGGGTACACGAGCGCGGGAGCCGACCGCCGCCCCCCGGCCGAGGAGTGGGTTCCCTTGGAGTTCGAGGTCAATGGCGCCCGGCACGCGGTGGACGTGGAAGACGACCCGGCGGCCGTGGACGTGGTGCGCGACCGGCTGGGCCTGACCGGTACGAAGCTGGTCTGCGCGGGCGGGGTGTGCGGCGCCTGCACGATCCAGGTCGACGGTGAGCCCCGGGTGTCCTGCCTGACACCGGCGGTCCTGCTCTCCGGCCGCCGGGTGACGACGGTGGAGGGCCTCTCCGGCCATCCGGTGACGCGTGCCTTCGCCGCGGCGGACGCGCTCCAGTGCGGCTACTGCACCCCGGGGTTCGTGGTCGAGGCCGCGGCCTTCTGCGACCGGTGGCGGGCCGCGCACGGCCGCGGTCGTCCGGCGCGGGAGGAGATCGCGCAGGCCCTGTCGGGCCACCTGTGCCGGTGCGGCGCCTACGAGGGGATCTTCGCGGCGGTGGCCGCGGCCTGCGCGGGTGACCACGACGCGGCGCCGGCCGAGGGGCAAGCACCGGCCGTCGCGCGCACCGAGGCCCCGGAGAAGATCGACGGCTCCGCCAAATACACCACGGACCACCGCCCCGAAGGGCTGCTGGAGGGCGTGATCATCCGCTCGCCGCACGCGCACGCCCACGTGCGCTCCCTGGAGGCCGGCGAGGACCCCCTCGTCTCGCTGCTGCCGCCCGACGGCGTGGTGCGCTACGTGGGACAGCCGGTGGCCGCGGTCGCGGGGCCGGACCGGGCCGCCGCGCGGGCGGCGGCGGCGCGGGTGCGCGTGGACTACGAGGTGCTGCCCGCCGCCCTGGACGTGCGCGAGGTGCGGGCCGGGGAGGGCCCGTTGGTCTACGCGGACAAGGCGGCGCGCAAGCGGGCGCCGGGCTCCGGCGAAACGCCCCAACTGGTGCCCGCGCGCTGGCGCGGCAACCTGCGCGGCCCCTCCGCCATGAACAGCCGCCCCGCCACGGCCGTGCGCCGCGTCCTCGCCGCCCGGGACCGCAGCCCCGAGCGGCTGGTGGAGGCGGTGTTCACCACCTCCGCGCAGACGCACACCCCGCTCGAACCGCACGCCGCCCTGGCCCGGTGGATCGATGGCGCCCTCCACCTGGAGGTGTCCACGCAGTCGGTCAAACGCGTGGCCGAGCTCGCCGCCGAGCGCTTCGGCGTGCCCGTCGACCGGGTGGTGGCGCGGGCCGTCCACGTCGGCGGCGGCTTCGGTTGCAAGATGGGGCTGACCTCCGACGTGGTCGCCGCTGTGGAGCTGGCGCGGCTGCACGGGGCTCCGGTGCGGGTGGTCCTGGACCGGGACGAGGAGCTCGTGGACGGCGGGTACCGGCCCGGCACCCGGATCCGGCTGGCGATGGCCGCGGACGCCGACGGTCGGCTGAGCGCGCTGGTCATGGACGCGGACAACGACGGCGGGGTCGCGGTGGGCGGGACCGTCGCGGCGCTGGCCCGGTTCGTGTACGGGAAGGCACCGCGCCGGTTGCGCGACTTCGACACGGTCACCCACCGGGCGCCGGGCGCCCCGTTCCGCGGGCCGGGCGGACCCACGATGTGCTGGGCCCTGGAGCAGGCCGTCGACGAGATGGCCCACCGGCTCGGCCAGGATCCGATCGCCCTGCGGCGGCGTTGGGACGGCAACCCCAAGCGGCACGCCCTGTACGACTGGGCGGCCTCCCTTCCCGTCTGGTCGGGTCCCCGGGGCGGCAGCGGGCGGTTCCGCCGCGGCGTCGGCGTCGCGGCGGCCAACTGGCTGTACTTCCTCGATCCCGTCACCGAGGTCGAACTCACCGTCGAGGACGGCACGGTGGTGGCCCGCTGCGCCGTACAGGACATGGGTACGGGCTCGCGGAGCGTCCTGCTCCGGGCCGTCGCCGCGGGCCTCGGTGTGCCGGAGGCCCGGGTGCGCGCCGAGATCGGCCACAGCGACACCGTCCACGGGCCGACCTCGGGCGGCAGCCGCACCACGCCGTCCCTGGTGCCCGCCGCCGCGGACGCCGCGGCCCGGCTGCGCGACGCGCTCGGCGGCGGTGACGTCGGCGCGCGGCTCGACACGGCGCACGGCCTGCGGGTGGTCGGGCGGCGCCCCCGGGACCGCCGGGGCTTCGTGACCCCCTTCCCCCTGGGCGGCGTGGCGATCGGGCGCGGCTTCACCGGATCGGTGCAGGTGTCCGAGGTCGAGGTGGACACGCGGCTCGGGATGATCCGTCCGCTGCGCGTGTGGAGCGGCATCGCCGCCGGCCGCATCCACGAGGAGCGACTCGCCCGCAGCCAGTGCGAGGGCGCGGTCATCCAGGGGATCGGTTACGCCTTCTACGAGGAGCGGCGGACCGATCCGGTGACCGGCCGGGTGCTGACCGAGAACCTGGAGGACTACCGCGTCCCCGGGATCGGCGACACCCCCGAGATCACCGTCCACTTCCATCAGGAGGGCTTCGAGCACGTGCCGGGCGGGGGCGTCGGTCTCGGCGAGATCGCCACCTTGCCGACGGCGGCGTGCCTGGCCAACGCGGTCCACGACGCGACCGGTTGGCGCCCGTACGACATGCCCATCCGCCCCGACCGGCTCCTGGAAGGACTGGGCACATGAGCAGCACCGAGCCCGCCCTGGCCGACCTCTCCGCCGCCGTCCTGGCCCGTGGCGGCGAGCTCCGCGCGGGTGGCACCGACACCACCGCCCGGCAGCGCAGCGGGGTCGCGTCCGGGCCCTTCACCGACCTCGCCGGCGCCGAGCACCTGCGCGGGTGCACCCCGCTGCCCGGCGGTGGACTGCGGATCGGCGCCCTGACCACCCTGGCGGCGCTGGCCGCCGATCCGCGGCTGCGGGACGGCTGGCCCGGCATCGCCCTGGCGGCGGGGGCGGCGGCGACCCCGCAGATCCGCGCCGCCGGCACCCTGGGCGGCAACCTGTTGCAGCGCAACCGGTGTTGGTACTTCCGCAATCCGCACGTCAGCTGCCTGCAGAAGGGCGGGACCGACTGTCCCGCGCGGGCGGGCGACCACCACTTCGGCGTGGTCAGCGGTGACGGTCCGTGCGTCGCCCCGCATCCGTCCACCCTGGCGATGGCCCTGCTCACCTACGACGCCGACGCCGAGGTCCACGGCGAGTCCCCGCGCGCCGTGGCCGACTTGTACGGCGACGGCGACGCCCTGCACCGCGGCGACCACCTGTTGGCGCCGCAGCGCATCCTGACCGCGGTCCGGCTGCCCGCCCCGCTGCCCGGCGAACGCGCCGCCTACCACCGGTCCACGAGTCGCGCGTACGCCGAATGGCCCCTGGTCGAGGCCTCGGTCCGGCTCGCCTTCGACGGCTCCACGGTGACGCACGCGGCCGTCGCCGCGGGCGGGGTGGCGCGCGTACCGCTGCGGCTGCCGGAGGTGGAGGCGTCCCTGATCGGCCGGGAGGCCACTGCCGCGGTCCTCGCCTCGGCGGCCTCGGCGGTGCTGGGTCGCTGCCGCCCGCTGCCGCGGACGGGATACAAGGTGGGGCTCTTCCGCGACACCGTGCTGGAGACCCTGGAACGAGCCGCGGGAGGGGCCGTCGCGGGAGAAACCGCGTGCGCCGATTGATCACGGTGGGTGACACTGTGCGGATGAGCTCCGCACCCTCCCCGACCGCGCGCGAACGCGCCCTTCGCCACGTCTCGGACCTGGCGTCGGGCCCGGCAATGGACCCGACGCTGCGGGTGACCCTCAACTTCCACCCGGACCGGCTGCTGCGCGGCGAGCCGATCCTGGACGCCATGGCCGGGGACGGCGGCTACCGCTCGCAGTTCGTCACGGGGACCAGCAACGGCGGGCTGACCGCGCATCCGGGCGGTGACCGGTGGCATTGGGAGAGCCGGATCTTCGGCGGCGCGTACGACGACGCGGGCGCCGACGAGCGGCCCGTCTACGGCGCGTTGAACTTCCGTCGCAAGCCCGTCGGCGGGGCGCCCCGGTTCGGCTCGGCCCACTTCCGGTTGGCCTCCGAAGCGCTGGAGCGGACCACCTTCTGCTACCCGGACAGCTTCCTGGAGCCCTCGGACTTCGGTGTCGCGGCCCGCATGGGGCTCGTCGAACTCGCCCTCGCCGATCGTCAGGACGCGCTCGACGACTACGTCGAGGCGCAGGTGCACGGACCCGTCCTGCCGCGCCACCACGCGGAGGCACTGGTCCTGGACCCCTGCTACCGCGGCACGGCCGTCGAGGCCGCGGCGGGGCGCCTGGGCTGCCCGGTGGAGTGGCACCCCGGCTTCCGGCTCTCCGTCGAGGAGCTGCGCCGCCACCCCGACTACCGCGGGCAGGAGTACGTCGACCTCGCCGCGGGCCTCGCGGTCGACGGCGTCCTCGACCCCCGCAGCATCGGAGAAGCGGTCCGCGCGGGCCGCCACGACCCCCAGTCGCTCAAGAAGGTCTGGCACTACCTGGCCCGCTTCGGCGCCCCCGGCGGCGACGGGGCGTCCGACCGGGCCCTCAGGCGGACTTCGGTGTGAGACGGCGGGCGCCGGGGGACGGAGTGGCGGGGAAGAGCCGCGGGGGGCGGTGCCCGGCCGCGGCGAAGGCGGTCGTGACGCGGCGGGCCACCGCGTCCTGCCGCGCCTCCTCCACCAGCGCGATGACGGAGCCGCCGAAGCCCCCGCCCGTCATCCGGGCGCCGAGCGCACCGGCGGCCAGCGCCGCGCTCACGGCCAGGTCGGTCTCCGCGCACGAGACCCGGTAGTCGTCGCGCAGGGAGGCGTGGCCCGCGGTGAGGATCGGGCCGAGGGCCGCCACATCGCCCTCCCGGAGCCGGGAGACGGCCTCCTCGACCCGGGCGTTCTCGGTCACCACGTGGCGCACCAAGGGGGCGAGTTCCGCCGGTAGGGCCGCCAGGGCCCGCGGCAGCTCCGCGGGGTCCAGGTCGCGCAGGGCGGGCAGCCCAAGCAGTGCGGCCGCGCGTTCGCAGCCGGCGCGCAGGGCGGCGTACGCGCCGTCGCCGAGGTCGTGGGAGACGCGGGTGTCGATCACCAGCAGGCACAGCCCCCGGCTCCGGAGGTCGAGGGGCACCTGCCGGTGGTCCTGCGGGGTGCGGGCGTCGAGGTGGAGGGCCGCCTCGGCGGTGCAGCACGTCGAGGCCATCTGGTCCATGATCCCGCAGGGCACGCCGGCGAAGGCGTTCTCCGCCCGCTGCGCGATCCGGGCCGCCTCCGGCCCGCTCAGGCCCAGTCCGTACAGCGCGTCGCAGGCGACGGCGACCGCGCACTCCAGGGCGGCCGAGGAGGACAGGCCCGCGCCGGTGGGCACCGTGCTGTCGAAGTGGAGGTCCGCTCCCCCGACCCGGTGGCCCGCCTCGGCGAGGGCCCAGACCACGCCTGCCGGGTAGGCGGCCCAGCCCGTCACCGCGCCGGGGGTCAGGGCGGCCACGGACACCTCGGTGATCCGGCCGTCGCCCTGCGCGCTGTGCAGCCGCAGCCGCCCGTCCGTGCGGGCGCGGGCGGCGAGCTGGGTGTTCTGCGGGAGCGCCATGGGCAGGGCGAACCCGTCGTTGTAGTCGGTGTGTTCACCGATGAGGTTCACCCGCCCCGGCGCCGCCCAGATCCCGTCCGGGGGGCCGCCGAAGAGGCGCGCGAAGGCGTCCGCGACACCGTCGGCGCGGTGGTCGTCCGCGTGGAGGTCGTCCGGGTGGCGGTCGTCGCCCCGCTGTGCGCTCGGCTTCATGCCAGGGCCTCCCGCAGTCGTCGTGCGGCCGTCTCGGGGGCCACGTCGTTGATGAAGGCTTCCGTCCCGGACTCCGTCCCGGCGAGGAACTTGAGCTTGTCGGGCGTGCGCCGCACCGTGAACAGCTCGAGGTGCAGGGCCAGTTCCTCCCCGTGGGTGCGGGGGGCCTGGTGCCAGGCCGAGATGTACGGGGTGGGGCCCGGCCCCTCGGGCCGCCCCGGCACGGGGAACAGCCGGTCGAAGCGGCGCAGCAGGTCCAGGTACAACTCCGGGAACTCGGCCCGTTCGGCCTCGCTCAGGCGGGTCAGGTCGGGGACGCGGCGGTGCGGGTAGAGGTGGACCTCGTACGGCCAGCGGGCGGCGTAGGGGACGAAGGCGGTCCAGTGCTCCCCGGCCGTCACCACCCGGTCGGTGGCCGCGCGGGCGTCCGCCAACAGGTCCTCGAAGAGGTTGCGTCCGGTGCGCGCGCGGTGCGCGGCCGCGGCGGCCGTCATCTTGGCGGTGCGCGGGGTGACGAAGGGGAAGGCGTAGATCTGGCCGTGCGGGTGGGCGAGCGTCACCCCGATCTCGACCCCCCGGTTCTCGAAGCAGTACACCTGCTCGACGCCCGGGAGGGCCGCGAGCCCGGCGGTCCGGTCGGTCCACGCGTCCAGGACCAGGCGGGCGGCGCGCGGGGTGAGGTCGGCGAAACCGGCCCCGTGCTCCGGGGTGAAGCACACGACCTCGCAGCGTCCGACCTCGCCCGCCAGGGAGGGGAAACGGTTCTCGAAGACGGCCACCTCGTAGTCGGCGGCGGGGATCTCGGTGAGCCGGCCGTCCCGGGAGGGGCACAGGGGGCATTCGCCCGCGGGCGGGTGGTAGGTGCGGTCCTGCCGGTGGGAGGCGATGGTGATCCAGTCACCGGTCGCCGCGTCCCGCCGCACCTGCGGTCGGCTGCTCACCCGGTCCAGGGGGCGCAGGTCGGGCGCATCGCGCACGGCGCCTTCGTCGGTGTCGAAGTAGATCAGTTCGCGGCCGTCCGCGAGTTTCGCGAGGGTCTTCTTCACCCGCCAAGACTAAACAGATCTCAAAGCAAATCAACAGTCTGGCGAGGCCATTCCCACAGGACCGAACAACAATCCCATGCTATCTTGTTGCTTTCCGACCGGATTCCCCTGATAGCCGGGAGTGACCCCGTGGCCGAGCAGGCTGCGCAACTGGCCCACCAGCGACGCGCGTTGATTCTCGAAGCGGTCCGACGCGACGGCTCGGTACGGGTGGCGGAGCTGGTCGAGCGGCTCGGCGTCTCGGACATGACGGTCCGCCGCGACCTGGAAGCCCTGGCCCGCGACGGCTCCGTGGAGAAGGTGCACGGCGGGGCCGTCGCCACCACGGGGGCCAGCGGGCACGAGCCCGGCTTCGACGCCAAGTCCGATCTGGAGGGGGCGGCGAAGGCCGCCATCGCGGACGCGACCGCGGCGCTGGTGGAGCCGGGCAGCGTCGTGGCCGTCTCCGGCGGCACCACCGCCCATGCCGTGGCGGCCCGGCTGCTCGGCGTCCCGCGGCTCACCGTCGTCACCAACTCCCTCCCGGTGGCCGACCTGCTGCGGTCGGCCGGCCGGGGCGGCGGGGCCCCGGCACCCACCCTGTTGCTCACCGGCGGCTCCCCCACCCCCTCGGCCGCACTGGTCGGCCCGCTGGCCGACCTGGTGATCGCCTCGCTCCACGTCGACCTGCTGGTCCTCGGCGCGCACGGGGTGACCGAGGAGGCCGGGCTGACCACACCCAACCTGATGGAGGCCCAGACCAACCGGGCACTGGTCGCCTCCGCACGGCGGGTCGCCGTGGTGGCCGATCACAGCAAGTGGGGGGTGGTAGGGCTCAGCGGTTTCGCGGCGCTCGACCGCGCCGACTGGTTCGTGACCGACGCGGGCATGCCCGCCCCCGCCCGGGCCGTGCTCGGCGAGCACGTGGGCGAACTCCTCGTCGCCGGAGACTGACCGGCTCACCGGCTCCTTCGAGGAGGAGCACCGCCGGATCCGCGCTTCTTACACGCCTTTGCCGCAGCTCTTGCCCGGCCCTGTCACGGGCCGGGCAAGGTCGTGTCCACACCGCAGGACGCGACGAAGGAGCGGACATGAGCACGTACACGAGCGGGGCCCGGAAGACGGTACTGGCCGTGGGCACGATGGCACTGCTGCTCTCGGCCGTACCGGCGGCGAGCGCCGCCGATCCGGCCGGGAGCGGCCCGAAGTGGTGCCCCACCGTGGCGGGCCACCAGGTGGACTGCGGCTCGCTGCGGCGCCCGCTGGTGGCGGGCAAGCCCGAACTCGGCACGATCGGGGTGAGTTACGCGGTCGTGCGCCACCGGGGCCAGGGCGCCGCGAAGGGCACGGTCGCGGTCAACCCCGGCGGTCCCGGCGAGGTGGCCATCGGCAAGGCCGCCGAGTTCGCGGCGGGGTTGGAGGACGTCCTCGACGACCACGACCTGCTGCTCGTCGACCCGCGGGGCACCGGCGCGTCCGAGCGGATCCCCTGCGGGGTCACGGACGCCGAGTACCGCTTCGGCACCCGCCAGCAGCAGCGCGACGCCGTCGCGCGCTGCGCCCGCACCCTCGGCCCGCGCGCCCAGGGCTACACCACCGCGGCCACCGCCGACGACATCGACGCCGTCCGGGCACGCCTGGGCGTGCGCCAACTCAGCCTCTACGGACTCTCGTACGGCACCTACTTGATGCCGGTGTACGCGAGCAGGCACCCCGAGAACGTGCGCAACATCGTGCTCTCCGGGGCCTACCCGCACGACTTCGACCCGCTCGTGCGGCCGAGCGCGCAGGCCGTCTCCCTGGCCCTGCGCCGGGTGTGCGAACGCTCCGTGCCCAAGGCGTGCGACGGCGACAAGGCCGTCCGGGACCTCGCCACCACGGCGGCGCGGCTGCGGGAGCGCCCCCTCACGGTGCCGATCGTCGCCGAGGGCAAGACGTACCGCGAGCGGTTCACCGAGGGCAAGCTCGCCCAGCTCATGTTCGAGTCCGCGAGCCGGGGCGCGGGGATGGCACCGGCCGAGCCGTCCCTCCTCGGCAGCGCCCCGTGGGCCCTCGACCGCTTCGTCAAGGGCGACACGGAGCCGCTGCGCCGCCTGGTACAGGAGGAGGGTTCCTCGGGCAGCACGGAGGACCAGGCCCCGTACATCGCCGTGGTCTGCAACGACTACCGCAAGGCGTGGGCCACGGACGCCCCGCTGCCCGTGCGCTGGCAGCAGTACCGCAAGGCCCTCGCGGGCGCCGGGCAGGGCGACTTCGGCGCCTTCAGCGGCCAGGGGTTCACCGAGGGTCCCACCGACGGCGGGGACGTGTGCATCTCCTGGCCGCGCGAGAACACCGGGCGCCCGCAGCCCACCGAGCTGCGCCTGCCCGACGTCCCGGTGCTGGTCCTCTCCGGGGACCTGGACGCCAACACCCCCGACGCCAACGGCCGCCTGGCCGCGGCGAAGTTCCGCGACGCCGCCTTCTTCTCCGTGCGCAACGTCGGGCACGTGCCCGAGCTGGAGTCCAGTGGTTGCGTCACCGGCGTCACCACCCGCTTCCTCCGTACCGGCGCCCCCGGCGACACCTCCTGCTTCGGGGCCGTCGCACCCCTCGCCGTCACTCCCGTACGCCGCTGAGGGCCGACGTCGTGACCACCCCCGGCAACGGCGAAGATGATCACATGACTGAGGTGAACGAGAACCGTCGCACGGTGCTGGTCGTCGAGGACGACCCCGGCGTGCGCAGCACGTTGGACCAGCTCCTGCGCTTCGAGGGGTATCGCGTCCTGCTCGCGTCCGACGGGCTCGAAGCCCTCGCCGTGCTCGAACGGGAGTCCCCCGACCTCGCGGTGGTGGACGTGGTCATGCCCGGCCTCGACGGTCTGGCGCTGTGCCGGATGCTCCGACGCCGCGGCGACCGGCTGCCCGTACTCGTCCTGACGGCGCGTCACCAGATCGGTGACCGGGTCGCCGGTCTGGACGCGGGCGCCGACGACTACCTCTCCAAGCCCTTCGCCACGGAGGAGCTCTTCGCCCGCATCCGCGCGCTGCTGCGCCGCACCGACTCCCAGGACCCCGCGGAGAGCGCCGTGTTGGCGGTCGCGGACCTCACCCTCGACCCCGGTGCGCGGCGGGCGCACCGGGGCGCCCGGCCCCTGGACCTGACGAAGACCGAATTCGACGTGCTGGAGCTGCTGTTGCACCACCAGGGCTCGGTCCTCACCCGCACCCAGATCTACGAGCGCATCTGGGGCTACGACTTCGACACCACCTCGCGCTCCCTCGACGTCTACGTCGGCTACCTGCGCCGCAAGACCGAGCAGGACGGTGCGCCGCGGCTGATCCACACCGTGCGCAACGTCGGCTACACCGTCCGGGCCGCCTGATGTTGCGCGCCAAGATCACCCTGGTCGTCATCACGGCGGCCGCGCTCGCCATGACGCTGGCCGCCACCCTGTCCTACCGGGGCGTCAGCGACGTCGTGGCCGAGCAGTTCGACCGCGCGCTCGACGAGCGTGCCGTGACGGCGGTCGCCCTGCTGGGCGTCGACCGTACGCCCCCGGTCCGGCCGGACACCACCGAACAGGTCCTGAGCGCCGCGGGCGCCGTGCGCCCGCTGGACCCCGCACGCCCGGCGCTGCCCGTTCCGGAGTCGGCGCTGGCCGTGGCCCGGGGCGCGCGGGCCTCCGCGCGCGAGGACATCACCGTCGACGGTGCGCAGTACGGCGTCCTGACCGTGTCGTTGCCCGGTGGCGGGGCCGTCATGGTCGCCCAGCACTACGCGGCCGCCGAGCGGATCGACCACGCCTTCCTGTGGCGGGTCCCCTGGACGACCGTCGCCGCCACCGCCCTGTCGGCGTTGCTGAGCTGGCTCGCCCTGGACCGCATCCTGCGCCCCGTGCGCCGCCTGGCCCGGGTGACCCGGGACATCACCACCACCCAGGACCTCACCACCCCGCTCCCTCCGGCCGGGCGGGACGAGATCGGCCAGCTGACCCGGAGCTTCACCAGCATGCTCGCCGCGCTGCGCCGCTCCCGCGACCAGCAGCAGCGGCTGGTCCAGGACGCCAGTCACGAGCTGCGCACCCCGCTCACCTCGGTGCGCGGCAGCGCGGAACTGCTCCAACGGGGGCGCGGTCGGCTCGCCCCCGAGGACGAGGAACAGATCCTCGGCACGCTGGTCACCGAGGCGGCGGCGCTCGACACGCTGGTCCGCGAGCTCGTCGACCTGGCCACGGACCGCTCCACCGAGGAGGAGCCGGCCGAGGTCGATCTGCCCGCCGCGGCCGAGGAGTCCGCGCACCGCCACCGGCAGCGCACGGGCCGGACCATCACGGTCACGACCCGTGGCCCCGTCCCGGTGCGCGCCCGCCCGCGGGCGGTGCGCCGCTGCGTCGACAACCTCCTGAGCAACGCGCTGAAGTTCAGCCCCGAGGACACGCCCGTCACCGTCCACGTCGAGGGCGCCCGGCTCTTCGTGCGCGACGGCGGTCCCGGCATCGCGCCGGACGAGCGGACCGCCGTCTTCGACCGCTTCCACCGCGGTCCGCGCACCCAGGCGGTGCCGGGCTCGGGCCTCGGGCTCGCGATCGTCCACGATCTCGTGACCGCCGACGACGGCGCCGTCTTCGCCACCGCGGCCCCGGACGGCGGCGCCGAGGTCGGCTTCGACCTCCCGCCCCACTCCCCGACGGGCCGGTGACGCGCCGCGCCGCCGGATTCCGTAGGTTGAACCCCCGTATGCGGCCGCCCGCGCGGGGCGGGTGGTGGCCGTACCGGGACGGCCCGGGCCTGCGGGACGAGACAGAGCTCGTCCGCGAGATGTGGGAGATGTGCGGCGACGAGGCCGACTTCGAGGTGGATCCCGCGTCCATCGTGGCGTGGGCCGTCACATCGGGTGCGGACATCTACTGCTGGGACACCACCGACGACGACCCGGACCGGTGGCCGGTCCTGATCTGCGGGAGGCACACCAGCCCCGAGTTCCAGGTGCACCCGCGCGGCATGGCCGCTTTCCTGCACGGCCTCCTGGGCGACGCGGAGTTCCGGGAGCGGAAGATCAGCGTGGTCCTGGGGGGCGAGGCCTCCTTCGTCAACTGGCGCGACCGGTAGCGGGCGTCCACGCCGCCTCGGAGGGTGCGCCGGGGCGCGGCACGGTGGGGGTCCGTGCCGCGCGCCGGGTCGTTCGGGTGCTACTTGAAGAGGTGGCCCCAGTCGTAGACCTTGCCGTCCTTGAGCACCAGGTTGTGCTCGCCGCCGGGGGACATCCCGCTGACGCCCGTCCTGGCCGCCGGGGCGTCGCACAGGTCGGGCCAGGTGCCCCAGCCGGTGACTTCGCCGTTCTTGAGCGCGAAGCTGCACCGCTCGGAGGCGAAGACGGCGGTGACGCCCGTCTGCGCCGCGGCCGGCACCGTCAGGTGCTCTCCCCCGTAGCCCCAGACGATGACCTTCCCGTCCTTGAGGGCCAGCAGGTGGCCCGAACCCGCCGCGATGGCGGTGACTCCGGACGTGGCCCCGGCCGGCACCGAGCGCAGCAGTTCGTCGTGGCCCCAGACGATGACCTTGCCGTTCTTGAGGGCCATGGTGGTACCGCCGGCCACCGCGATGGCGCTCACGCCGGACGTGGCCTCGGCCGGCACGGTGACCGCGCCGTCGTTGTTCTCGCCCCAGGCGATGACCTGGCCGTTCTTCAGGGCGACCGAATGCGCCCATCCGGTGGCGATCGCGGTGACGCCCGACTTCGCGGCGGGCGGCACGACGAGCTGCCCCCGCGCGCCGTCACCCCACGCGAGCACCCCGCCGTTCTTGAGCGCCAGCGCGTGCTGCGGCCCCGCGCTGATCGCGGTGACGCCCGACTTCGCGGCGGGCGGCACGGTGGTCTGGCCGTAGTCGCTCTGCCCCCACGCCGTGGTCCTGCCGTTCTTCAGCGCCAGGCTGTACCGGGGCCCCGCACTGACGGCGGCGACGCCGGTCCTGACCTCGGTGGGCACGGTGATCTGGGTGAACGCCGCGAAGTCACCGTTGTCGGTGTCCCGGGCGATGCGCGCCCGGACCTGCACGCCCGCCTGCGTGAGCGACGTGACGTCGACGGTCCCCGGACCGCATTGCCGTACCGAGGAGGTGCCCCACCAACGGAGCGGCCGGGGCTTGCCGATCCATTCCGAACCGACCTGGACGTAGTAGCAGGCTTCCGGGTCGGGGTCGGTGACGGTCAGGCTGCCCGTCAGGCGGTACCGCCGGTCCTGCGGCTCGGTCCCCACCGACTCGCTGGTGATGACGCCCTTGGCCGAAGCACCCTCGATGGTCTGGTTCCACGGCTCGCTCCACGGCTCCGCGGCGGGCGCCGCCGACGCGCTCGTGGTCCCCGCCATCAGCAGCGCGCCCGTCGCAGCCGCCACGGCCCATAGTTTTCGCACGGATCAAAGCCTTCCGTCGTCACGTTTCACTGGTGGTGCCGACCGGCCCCGGGCCCGGCGAGGGCGCCGCGCTCCGGGCCGACAAGGCCCCCCAAACGCTATGCAGTTGGCTTATTGCACCGGTATCGCTCACTGATGCGTCCGTTACCCGTCATACCGGGTCGGACGTCCGTGTCCCGTTCACGCGGGTGCGCACAGGGCTCGGCGGACGGTGGTGCGCAGCCAGTGGTGGGCTCCGTCGGCGGTGTGCCGGGGGTGCCAGGCCATGCCGATGGTCAGGTTCGGCAGGTCCAGGGGGATGTCCAGGAGGCGCAGCCCGAGGGCGCCGGCGTCGTGGGTGAGCGGCGAGGCGGCGGCGCCGGGAAGTGCGGCGGGGACCAGGCAGACGACGTCACTGCGAGCGGCGAGGGCCATCGCGGCCAGGTGACCGGGCAGGACGACGGTGACCCGCCGGTGCAGGCCCCGCTCGGCCAGGGCCGCGTCGAGGGGGCCGGTGAACCGGCCGCGGCGACTGACCGCGACGTGCGGGGCGGCGGCCAGTCGGGCCGGGGTCAGCGGACCTTCGGTGAGCGGATGGTCCGGTCGGACGGCCGCCATCATGCGCAGGCCCACCAGTTCCTCGGTCCGCGTCTCGGGGTCCACGTGGTCGATGGACCCGATCTCCAGGTCGATCCGACCGTCGCGCAGCGCGGGTCCGTTCTCCAGCTCCTCGGCCATGATCCGGAAGGAGACCCCGGGCGCCTCCCGCTCGGCCAGTCGCAGCAGTCCCGGTGCCAGCGCCGCGCCGACCAGGTCGGCGGCCTGGAGGGTGAACGTGCAGCGCAGGCCCGCGGGGTCGACGCTCGCGCCGGGACTGAGCAGCGCGCCCAGACCGCGCACCACCGCGGCGGCCTCCTCGCGCAGGGCCAGGGCGCGGGGGGTGGGGACCATGGCCTGACCGGCCCGGACCAGCAGGGGGTCCTGGAGGACGCGGCGCAGCCGGGCGAGGGTGCGGCTCATCGCGGCGGGCGACGTGTGCAGACGTGCGGCGGCCCGGGTCACGCTGTGCTCGGCCAGCAGGGCGTCGAGCGCGACGGCGAGGTTGGCGTCGATGACCGGATCGGGGTCACCAGCGGGGCCATGAACACTGCTCACCAGCATTATTCCATTTCAGTCAATGATTGCGTGCCGATGTTCCCATTGTGGCATCACGGGCGGCTCAGCAGCATGGAGGACGTACCGAACGACCGGCGCGCGACCGACGCGGGGCGTGCCGCACCATCGACATCCACGAGGTTTTCATGATCGTCATCACTGCTCCCACCGGGAACATCGGCCGTCACCTGCTCGCCGAACTGCTGGAGTCCGCCCCCGCCGCGGGCGAGGAACTGCGCGTGATCGTGCGCGACCCCGCCCGGCTCCCGGACGCGGCGCGCGGCCGCGTCGAGGTCGTCACCGGCTCGCACGCGGACGCCGGGGTCCTCGACCGGGCCTTCGAGGGTGCGGACGCCGTCTTCTGGCTCGTCCCGCCGGACTCCTCCCTGACTCCGCGGGACGCCTACACCGGCTTCACCCGCCCCGCCGCCGAGGCGCTCGTCGCCCACCGCGTCGGTCGTGTCGTCGGCGTCTCCGCCCTCGGCCGCGGCACCCCGCTCGCGGAGCGGGCCGGGCTCGTCACCGCCTCCCTCGCCATGGACGACCTCATCGCCGGCACCGGGGTCGCCTACCGGGCCCTGGCCAACCCGTCCTTCTTCGAGAACCTCCTGGAGGAGACCGACTCGATCCGCGACCGGGGCGTCTTCACCGACTCCGCCGATGCCGACCGCAAGGCCCCCTTCGTCGCGGTCGCCGACATCGCGGCGACCGCCGCCCGGCTGCTGCTCGACCGTACGTGGACGGGCACCGACAGCGTCCCGGTCCTCGGGCCGCGGGACCTGTCCCCCAACGACGTCGCCCGCATCCTGACCGAACAGCTCGGCCGTCCCGTCCGCTACGAACGCCAGTCGCTCGACGCGATGTACGCCGACCTCGTCGGCTACGGCCTGAACGAGGCGTTCGCCCGGGGCGTGGTCGACATGAAGCGGGCCAAGGACGAGGGCCTCGACGCCGGGGTGGCCCGCACCCCCGGCACCGCCTCCCCCACCACCTTCGAGCAGTGGTGCACGCGGACCCTCGTGCCCGCCGTCCTCTCCTGACGCCCCGAGCCCTGCACGCTGCACGCTCGACGCCCGGCTCACCGTCGCCCGGCTCGCCGACGCCCGGCTCCTGAGGTCCGGCGCACACTCCCGTCCCGTTCCCGTCCCCTTCGGAGGAATCCCGATGCCCGACCAGAAGACCGAACCGCCCGTCACGGCGTTCATCCTCGTCAAGACCCGGCCCGAGTGGCTCGCCCTGACCGTCCGGGAACGCGTGGACGCCTTCACCACCGAGGTCCTCCCGGCCATCGAGGCCAGGACCAGCGGCGTCCGGTCGCGCTTCTACGACACCGAGTTCTACTCCGCGCGCGTCACCGACGTCTGGATGTGGGAGGCCGAGGACCACCACGCCTACCAGCTCCTCATCGACGCGCTGCGCGAAACCCCTTTCTGGGACCGCTACTTCGAGGTCGTCGACCTCCTCGTCGGCACCGAGAACGGCTACGCGCGCACGTACGGCCTCGAACCCGTGGCCTCCATCACCACCTGAGGCGCCCCGCGCGGCGGTGGTCTCCGCTACAGGCCGGGGTGGCGGTGGGTCGGTCGGCCGTCGAGGACGGTGAGCAGTACGGGGAGGGCGGGCAGGTCCGTCGCGGAGGTGCTGAGCGGGTCCCCGCCGAGGACGGTGAGGTCGGCGCGGTGGCCGACGGCGATCCGGCCCACCTCGTGCTCCTCCCCCGCCGCGTAGGCGGCGTTGACCGTCATGCCGCGCAGGGCCTCCAGCCCCGTCAGGGCCTGTTCGGGGCCGTGCGGGGGCTGCCCGAGATCACGGGCCGGGCGCCGGTGACGGGCACCCGCCATGACGCCCAGGGGCGGGAAGGGGGCGATGGGCCAGTCGGAACCGAGCACGACGGTGGCGCCCGAGTCCCACAGGTCGCGGCAGCGCCAGGCGCGTGCGGCACGCTCCTCGCCGAGGCGGCGCGACCAGTTGTCGGTGTGATCGGCGCGGGTGAAGTCGCAGCAGTGGGTGGGCTGCATGGACGCGAGGACGCCGAGCTCGGCGAAACGGCTCAGGGTGTCGTCGGGAACGGTCTCGATGTGCTCGATCCGGTGCCGGATCCCGCTGCCTCGGAGGTCCCCGCCACCCCCGGCGACCCCGACGGCGCGCGCCTGCTCGACGGCGTCGAGTGCGTGCCGTACGGCCGCGTCGCCGATGGCGTGCGTGGCCGTCGGCACTCCGGCCCGGTGGAACGCTCCGATCACTTCGGTGTAGACCTCGGGATCGGGCCAGAAGGCGTGCGTGGACTCGCCGTGGCAGTCCGGGCGTTCCAACCACGCGGTGCCGTTGTCGATGGTGCCGTCCATGAACAGCTTGACCCCGGCGACGCGCCACAGCCGACCGCCCGCGCCCTGCTGGTCGACGAGCGCGCGCACCCCGTCCGCGTCGGTGCCCGGCTGACACCAGGGCGCCACCCGCAGGCGCAGCGGGAGTTCGTCCGCCGCGTCGAGTTCGGCGAGGAGGTCGAGGCTGATCCCGTTGGCGTCCATGACGTGTCCGCCGGTCAGCCCCGCCGCGGCCATGGACCGCAGCGCCGCGGCGAGCCGGTCCCGCTGTTCCTGCCGGGTGGCTTGGGGAGCGACGCGCTCGACCAGGTCGCAGGCGGCCTCCTCCAACAGCAGTCCGGTCGGTCGGCCGCGCTCGTCGCAGACGACCTCGGCGGACCCCTGGTCGAAGGTGCGCGGCCCGTCCACCCCGGCCAGTTCCAGGGCGCGGCGGCTCGCGAGCGCCGAGTGGGCGTCGAAGAGGAGCAGGAACGCGGGAACGCCGTCGAGCACCGCGTCGAAGGGTGCGGTCCCGACGGGGACGTCACCGAAGACGTTCGGGTCGAGCCCCCACCCGGACAGCCACTCGCCGCGCTCCAGCCCGCTCACCCCGCGCGCCAGCACCTCGCGCACGTCCGCCAGGTCGCGGCAGCCCGACAGGTCGATCCCGTGGGTGAGTTCGGCCCCGGTGACGGGGTGGACGTGACCGTCCACGAGCCCCGGCGTCACCACCGCCCCCTTGAGGTCGACCACCGTGGTCGCGGAGTCCGCCAGCGCCCGGATCCCACGGTCGTCGCCGAGGGCGGCGATCCGTCCACCGGATACCGCCAGGGCCGTCTCCGGCAGGAACGCACCGCTGACCGGGTCGAGCAGGCGGGCGGAGAGCAGAACGAGGGTCGTGCGCACAGCGGCTCCAGGGTGATCGGGCGTTGAGGGGGCGGGGCGGAGAGGCGAGGCGGCTGGGTCGAGGTGGAGTGGGCGAGGTGGAGTGGGTCGGGACGGCGGGACTCAGTCGGACGCGTCGCCACCGTGGGGGGCCTCGGCGCACAACGTGCCGTGGGGCAGGCCGAGTTCACGTTCGGCGGTCGTCGCCACCATCCGGGTCACGGCCTCGGGTCGGTCGTCGCGCGCGCCGGTGTTGGCGTGGGCACCCAGTCCGTCGAGGACGACCAGGATCTGGATCGTCGTCGCGTACGGGTCGTCGGTTCGGAACTCGCCCCGCTCGATCCCGCGGCGGAGCAACGCCTCCAACCGCCCGCGCCAGGCGGCCTCCTGCTCGGAGACCCGCGCGCACAGCACGGGCCGATAGCGGCTGAGGTGGCGCGCGTTGATCCAGAGCCGACTGATGTCGTCGTACGCGTCCCCCGACGTGCGCGCGAGGAACCGGGCCAGCTCCCGGGTGGGCCCCTCCCCCGCGACCCCGGCAAGCTCCACCGAGTCGGCCGACCCGGCCGACTCGAACGGCAGCAGGGCGTCCAGCTCCGCACCGGCCGCGTTCCCGAACGCCTCCGCGACCAGGTCCTCCACCGAGGGGAAGTAGTGACTGATCAGGCCCGGCCTGACCGCGAGTTCGTCGGCGATCCGCCGCAGGGTGACGCACTCCAGCCCCTCGGTCAGCGCCACGGCCGTGGCGGCGTCGACGATCTCCGCCCGCCGGGCCTCGGGGGACTTCCGGATCCGTTTGCGCTGAACGCTTGACGACATACCGGGGATGCTATTGAGTGACCGACCAATAAGCAAGCAGGTGGCAACGCCCAGCGCTCGGAGGTCCACATGGCGTCCACGGTTCCCGACCCCCGCCCCGGAACGCACGACACTTCCGGCGCGGTGCGGGCCGCTCCGGAACGCACGGGCGGGATCGAGGCCCACGGCATCGATCAGATCCCCGACGCGGCACGCCACGGCCGCCCTCGAGACCTCTTCACCGTCTGGGCCGCGGCGAACGTGAACTACCTCAGCCTGGTCGTCGGCGGCGCCCTCGTCCTCATGGGACTCAGCCTGTGGCAGGCCCTCACCACGATCGTGGTGGGCAACCTGTTCTGGCTGTTGACCGGGCTGCTCGCGGTCTCGGGCCCGGCCTCGGGCACCCCCAGCGAGGTGATCACGCGGGCGCTGTACGGCGTCCTCGGCAACCGCGTCAACAACGCGATCGGGGGGTGGCTCGTCTCCGTCTGCTACTTCGCCCTCAATCTGGCCGCCGCCGCGACCGCCGCGTTCTCCCTCGCCGATCGGGCCGGGATCACGGCGGGCACGGGCGTGCGGATCGCGATCGTGCTGGGCATCGCCGCCCTCACCCTGGTCATCAGCGTCTACGGGCACGCGCTGATCGTGAAGCTCTACCTGCCGATCACCCTGGTGCTCGCCGCCGTCTTCGCCTGCGTGACCGTCGCGGTCGTGCGACACGCCGACTTCTCCTACCGGCCCGCCGCGCCGCTCACCGGCGCCGCCCTGTGGGCCGCGCTCGTCGCCGGCACCACCCTGGTCGCCTCGGCCCCGCTCTCGTACACGACCAGTGCGGACTTCTCCCGCTACCTCCCGCGCACCGCGTCACGCGGGGCGATCGTGGGCTGGACCGCCTTCGGGGGCTTCCTGCCGGGCGTCGTCGTCTGTTCGTTGGGCGCCCTCGCCGCCACCGCGGTCGACATGACCGACCCGCAGAACGCGCTCCAGGGGCTCCTGCCCGGCTGGTTCGCCCCCTTCTTCCTGCTGTCCCTGGTCCTGGGCACGATCGCCCTCAACGCCCTCACCGCCTACAGCGCGGGCCTGGCCCTGCAAGCGGTCGGCCTGCGCATCCGCCGCTCCGTCAGCGTCCTCTTCGACGGCACGGCCGCCGTCGCGCTCACCCTGTACGGCCTGCTCGTCTCGAACCTGCTCGACACCGTCAGCAACGCCCTCCAGCTCATCGTCGTACTGATCGGCCCCCTCACGGCCGTGTACGCCACCGACATCGTGCTGCGCCGGGCCCGTTACGACGGCGCCGCCCTCTGCGACGAGAGCGCCCGGAGCGACTTCTGGTACACCGGCGGCGTCAACTGGGCGGGCGCGCTCGCCCTCTTGGCGGGGGTGGCGAGCGCGGCCCTCTGCGTCGACACCCTCTACACGGGCCCGGTGGCGCAGCTCGTGGGCGGCCTGGACCTCTCGCTGCCCGTCGGCATGACCGTGGCGTCCGCCCTCTACGCCGCCACCATGCGCGACTCCCCCACCGTCCGGGCGGCCCGCACCGGCGGCTGAGGGCCGGGCCCCGAGCCCTCAGCCCCGCCGGTCTTCGACGGACCAGTCGTCGCCCAGCTCACGGCGCAACGCCTCCAGCGCGGCGTCGGCTTCCCGCCCGAACGACGCGTGCTGCTCGCCGGACCAGGGGGAAGGGCCCGCCGGGTCGTCCCAGTCGAGCGAGGACTGGTACAGCTCGGCGAGTCGGCCCAGCTCGTCGCGCAGGACCGCCGTGAGGGGCAGCCGCTCCAGCACGCAGGGATATCCGTAGGGGCTGTCGAGGCCGGGCCCGACCGACGGGTCGGGCCACAGGGGGGTGTCGACACCGTATTCGAAGAGGAAGCGCAGGCGATGTGGCATGCCGAAGCCTCGCACGCCCCGGTGAACGGGGTCCTGCCTCAGGGGCGGTCGAGGCCCCAGGTCTGGAGGACGTACGGCCTGCCCTTCTCCTCCCCCTTGATCAAGGGCACGTCGAGGACCCGGAAACCGGCGCCGGTGGCCACGGCGACGCTGGCGGCGTTCTCGACCTCCAGCTCCAGGATCACCTGCTCCGCGCCCAGTTCCTCGAAGGCGTAGCCGGCCATCACCCGCACCGCACGCGCGGCCAGGCCCTGGCCCCGGTGCGCGGGACCGACCGCGTAGCCGAGTTCCGTGCCCTCGGGGGCGCGCTTGAGCATCACCTCGCCGAGCGGTGCGCCCCCGTCGACCGTGATGGCGAGCAGGACGGCCGTGCCGTCCGTACGGAGCTTGCGGGCCCGGTCCAGCCGGGTGCGGGCCGCCTCGTCGTCGAAGGGGGAGACGATGGGCGTCCAGTACGCGATGTCCGGGTGGTCGAACAGAGCGGGCATCGCCTCCAGGTCGGACTCCGTCCAGTCGCGCAGGACGAGACCCTCCCCCGTCAGCTCGACCCGGTCGGGAAAGGACGGCGTGGTGCTGCTCATGCTGGGAAACCTCCGCGGCTGGTACGGGACGAGGCAGGATATCCGGGAGCCCGCCGCCGGTCCTGCGGATTGTCCGGCGGCCGCCGTCCGCCACCCGCGCCCCGGGCGGGCCACTGCCGCGATGTCCGCCCCGCGCCGTCGGGGCGGGGTCTCTTTTCGGGCATGCGCGATCTTCCTCCGAAAGCGGCCGCGCCCGGGGGAACTTCTCCTGGACAGAGCCGTCTTGGCCTTGATGGAGTGGCCGGCATGTCCAAGCTCCACCCTGAGGCCGAGCGGCGAGTCAGCACGCTCGAACTGTTCTTCGACCTGGTCTTCGTCTTCACGATCACGCAGCTGACCGTGATGCTCGCGCACGACCTGGACGTCGCCACCGCGGCTCGCGTGGCGCTGATCTTCATCGTGCTCTTCTGGATGTACGGCGCGTACGCCCACCTCACCAACCAGGTGCCGCCCGACCGCACCTCACGGCGGCTGCTGCTCCTGCTCGGCATGGGCGGGTTCCTGGTGTGCGCCCTGTCCGTCCCGCGGGCCTTCGGCGACACGGGGGCCGGGGTCGCCTTCGGCCTGGGCTACCTCCTGGTGGTCGTGGTGCACGGCGCCCTGTACTCCCGCAGCCACGGCCGCAACGCGCTCTGGTACGCGATACCCAACTCCCTGGCCGCCCTGTCCGTGACCGCCGCCGGTCCGGCCGTCGGGCTCCTCGCGGACGCTCTGTGGGTCAACGCCCTGGTGCTGCAGTTCGTGACCCCGTACATCGCCCGGCTCGCCCCGGGGCGCAGCGACGGCCGCACCGCCGTCGAGCTGCGCAGCCAGCTCGGCGGGCTCGATCCCGCCCACTTCGTCGAGCGGCACGGGTTGCTGCTGATCATCGCCTTCGGGGAGTCGGTCGTGGCGATCGGCATCGGGATCGGCGACATGGCGATGTCGGTCGCGGTGGCCGGCGGCACGTTCCTGACCCTGGCCCTGGTGGCCGCGCTGTGGTGGACGTACTTCGTGCGGGACGAGAGCGCGGCGGAGGCCGCCTTCCGCGGTACGGCGGTGCCGGATCGCTTCGCGCTGGCCATGCGGGCCTTCTACTACTCGTTCCTGCCGATGCTCCTGGGCATCGCCTGCCTGGCCGCCGGAGTCAAGAAGGTCCTCCCCCACCTCGGCGAGCCCCTGCACACCGCCCCCGCCGTGTCGCTGGCGGCCGGGGTGGCCCTGTTCCTCGCCGGTGAGGTCGCCTTCCGCGCCACGCTGGGGCTGCGGCCCCTCGCGTACCGCGCGGCCGCCGTTCCCTTCGCCCTCCTCACCGTGCCGGTCGGCCACCTCCTGTCCGGGCTGGCCCAGCTCGTCGCCCTGGTGGGCGTGGTGGTGGCGATGCTGACGGCCGAGGACCGCTGGGCCGCGGCGTCCGGGGTGCCCGCCGAGCCCGATGAGCAGGCCGTCCCGGCTGCCCGGCAGTGACCATCTCCACACGGCGGACCGGGATTGTGGGGCGCACGGCGGCATAGGCTGCTGCGGTGGTAGTGGAGCAACGACGTCCCCGCGACCGGGTGGGGCGGAGCGCCCCGTACCCGGTCGTCGCCACGGCGTGCCTGGTCCTCGCCGTGGCCGCGGGCTGGAGCACGATACTGCTCGTCGTCCTCGGGCACGTGGTCCCGGGCTGGGCGGTGAGCGCCTTCCTGCTCGCCCTGTCCCCGGCCCTCGCGCGCGCCCTCGCCGTGCGGCACCGGGCGACGGTCGACCGCGCGGCGCCGTGGTGGGCGCCACTGCCCCGGTTCGTACGCGTCCTGCTCACGGTCGCCGCGGCAGTGGGCAGCGCCCTCGGAGCGTTGGACGACCTCGGTGCGGACTACCACGTCCTGCGCCCCACCGGCCCGCACGGCTGCACGGTCGTCGTCCGGGAGACGTCCTTCCTGGTCGCCGGCAGCGGCGAGGCCTACGCGGTGGGCCCGACGGGCTTCGCGTGGCGGTCATCGGCCTCCTGGACCACCGATGACGGCTACCGCCCCATCGCCACGGGCACCTACGACCTGAACTGGACCCGCGACGACGGCACCCTGACGGTGCACGGCACCCCCACCGACCCGGTCTTCACCGGCGGCCCCCACACCCTCACCTGCCGCTGACCACCGGCTCGTCGCGACAGCACGGGCCCGACGCCGCACACCGAGCCGTCGATCCGGCGGAACAGCCGAGCTCGATGAGCGGCCGTTCGATGACGCGGCCGGGGCGCCGGTCGTGGGTACGTCCCGGGCTCGTTACGGAACCGCCACAGCGCGGCGGCCGCGAGAACCGTCGGGGAGGTGGTGCTGTGTTCACCGGTGCGTGCCGGTGCAGGGCCGGTCGTGAACCTCGGGGAGAGCTCATGCGGTACTCATCAGGTGTCCGGCGGACCGCGGCAGCGCTGGTGGCGGCGGCGGCGGTCACCGCCCTCGCCGGAGGCTGTACGCCGTCCGGGAGCGACCCCGCGGTCGGCAAGCCCTCGGCGTCGTCCACGCCGACCGCGCCGACCGCGCCGACCGCCAGCTCCTCCCCCGTCGGGAGCACGTCCGGCGGCGCCGGTGCCCCCAGCGCCGGGCATTCGTCACCGACCCCGGCGGGTGGTACGAAGCCCTGCACGGCCGACCAGGTCAAGGTCTCCGACGGCCACCAGGCCGACGTCCGGCCGTCGGGTACGGGGACGGGGGCCGCCCTGGTCTCGGTCACCAACTCCTCGACGCACCCCTGCACGCTGCGCGGTTTCCCGACCGTCGCGGGAGCCGGCAACGGCTCCCCGGAGCACAACTCCCCGCTCGCCACCACCTCCACCGGCTCCCCCGCCACCGTCTCGCTGGCCCCGGGGGCCCGCGCCTGGACGAAGCTGACCTTCGTCAACGTCCAGGGCGAGGCCGACGGCTACTGCGTGTCCGGCGCCAAGCCCGTCACCTTCCCGACGCTCGTCATCGGTGTCCCCGGAGCGGGCGCGCACCAGATCGCCATGGACGACGGCGTCTTCGCCGAGTGCGACAACAAGGTGACCGTCACCGCCTTCTCGTCGACCAAGCCCTCCTGAGGGCCGACCGTCGTGGGTTCAGCCGTCGCCCCGGACGCATTCGATCAGGTAGTCGCCGTTCTCCGGGTCGACGCTCACCCCGTGCGCCTCGCTGTGGAAGCCCGGGAAGGCCCGGTCGAAGGATTCCAGGGCGCGCAGGTACCTCAGCAGCGGTCCGTCGGTGGCCCCGACGGACTCGCCGGGCATCAGGACGGGGATGCCCGGCGGGGTCACGGTGACCATCGCCGCGGCCACCCGGCCCGCGGCCTCCGCCAGCCGTACGCGCTCGGTGCCGCCCCGGATCAGGAGCTGGTAGCAGTGGCGCGGCGGCGCGACCGGCTCCGGGAGGTCCTGGAAGGCCGCGTCGAGGGCGCCGATCAGCTCGGCGCGGGTGAGGTGCTCGTGCATCTGCCGGCACAGCCCCGCGAGGGTGGTGCGGCCGTACCGCCGGGGGAAGCTCGCGACCAGAGCCGGTAGGACGCGTTCCAGCGGGGCGTCCGCGTCGTACAGGGCCTTGAAGTCCATGAGGGCGTCCATCAGGGTGCCCCACTTGCCCTTGGTGATGCCCATAGAGAAGAGGACCAGCGTCGTGTAACTGTCCGTCTTCTCCACGACGATCCCGCGCGCCTCCAGATAGGCCGTGAGGATCCGGGCCGGAATGCCCCGGTCGCCGGTGGTCCCGGTGGCCGTGACCCCGGGGCACGTGAGGGTGACCTTCACCGGGTCCAGGAGGCAGTAGCCCTCGCTCAGCCCGGTGAAGCCGTGCCAGTCCGCGTCCGGTTCCAGGTGCCAGCAGGAGGGCTCGCGGCTCAGCAGGGAGGGGGGCGCGTCGGCGAAGGCGATGCGCGCGCCCGTCGCCGGGTCGGTGACCGACTCGGGCTGCCACACCCCGAAGAACCAGTCCGGCCGGTCGGCGGCGGCCGCGATGCGGCACCCGGTGCGGACCACGGCCTGACGGAACCGGATCGCCTCGGTCACCGCCTCGTCGATCAGCCACTGCCCCTGCGGTCCGTCCATCATCGCGGCGGCCACGTCGAGGGAGGCGATCGCCGGATACAGCGGCGAGGTGGTGCCGTGCATCATGAACGCCTCGTTGAAGCGTTCGTGCTCGACAGGGGCCCGCGGCGCGGAACGGACGTGGACCATCGCGCACTGCGACAGGGCGGCGAGCAGCTTGTGCGTGGACTGGGTGGCGAAGACCGTCGGCCGACCCGGCCCCGCGCCGCCCCCGTCGCCGTCGCCGTCGCCGTCGCCGTCGCCGTCGCCGTCGGGGAAGGTGTCGGGCCCGACCGCCATGCCGTACCGCCCCGCGTACAGCGGGTGGAAACGGGCGTACGCGAACCACGCCTCGTCGAAATGCAGCCTCGGCGTGCTCGGCGCGAAGGCCCGGGCCGCCGCGACGGTGTCGTAACACAGCCCGTCGTAGGTGGAGTTGGTCACCACCGCGTACTGGGCCGCCGGTGAGACCGCCCCGGCCGTGAGCGGGTTCGCGGCGATGCTCGCGGCCACCGCCGCCGGGGCGGTCACGGCGGGTGGCAGGGGGCCGGCGAGCCCGTAGCCGTTGCGGGTCGGCACCAGGTAGACGGGCCGCGCACCGGAGATCACGAGCCCGTGCAGGACCGACTTGTGGCAGTTGCGGTCCACGAGCGCGATCTCGTCGCTCGTCACGCTGTAGTGGCCGACCATGCGGTCGGCGGTGGAGTCGCCGTGCAGGACGAAGTAGGTGCGCTCGGCGCCGAAGACCCGTGCGGCATTGCGCTCGGCCTCGCCGATCGGGCCGTTGTGCTCGAAGAGCGACCCGAGCTCGCCGACAGAGATCGACAGGTCCGTCCGGAACAGCCGCTCCCCGTAGTAGTCGAAGAACGCCCGCCCGGCCGGGGACTTGAGGAAGGCGACGCCGCCCGAGTGGGCGGGCGTGTGCCAGGAGTACTCGTGGGAGTCCTCGAAACGGCGCAGCGCCTTGAAGAAGGGGGGCAGGAGCTCCCGTTGGTAGCCGCGGGCCGCCGCCGCGACGCGGCCCGCGATGAAGGACGGGGTGTCCTCCAGCGGCCAGACGTACCCGACCACCGTCTCCGAGACCCACAGCGGCAGCCGCTCCAGGTCCTGGTCGAAGTCGTCCGCCATCACCAGGAACACGGGGAGGTCCTTGAACCGCCGCCCGATGTGCCGCAGCACCTCCCCGCCGCCGCCCTCTTCGACCGCGCTCCCCGACGTCCGCGGCAGGTCCCAGGCGACCGCCGCCGCCACGATGCCGGCCTCGGTCTGCAGGGCGGCCCGCGCGTCGCGCGCGCTCGGCGCCCAGCGGAGCAGCAGCCCCTGGTTCTCCAACTCCTTGCCGATGCGCCCCAGTTGTTCGGCGCTGATTCCGCCGCCCAGCGGATCCTCCCGCAGGGCCAGTAGGACCGTACCGCTCGTCATCCCCGGCTCCTCGCGCATCCCCGGATACGGCAGCCCGTACCGGGCCACAGTGTCCAGGTCCCGGGGGTGCCCCTGCCGACCTTCGCCGCGGGTTCACCCGAAGGTGGGCGCGCCGGTTCCCCCGGGCCGGGCGTCGGCGGACACCGCCGGGTGTCGGCGGGCGCTGTGCGCGAGGCGTTCGGCGAAGGCCTCGACCAGGCCGCGGAGTTCGTCCGGGCGCTCGATCACGAAGGGCCGGTCCAGCGAGGCCAGTACGGCGGGCAGCCACTCCAGCCGCTCCACCCGCAGTTCGACGCGGCACCGGGGCTCCGCGTCCCGGGATTCCGACGGTGTGGGGGTCGCGGGGGCTGCCGGGAGTGCGGTCACGATCGCGATTCCGGCGGGCAGGCCCGCACGGACCGCTTCGACCGGCCCCTCGATCCGCAGGACCACCTCGTGCCGGTGCGGAGCCGTCGCCAGGCCCGTGAGGACCCGCTGCGCCGGATCGACTCCGGCCGGCGGTTCGAACGACCCGGGCAGGACACGGACGTCGGTGACGCGGTCGAGCCGGAAGGTCCGGTCCTCGCCCACCGAAGGGTCCCGGGCGGTGACGTACCACCGGCCCGCATGGGCGACGACCCCGTAGGGGTGCAGGGTGCGCTCGCTCCGTCGGCCGTCCCCGGCGGTGTACCGGATCGAGACCGGCCGGTGGTGGTGCACCGCATCGGCCATCGGGAGGAGCACCGAGGGGTCCGGGGCGGCGGGGGCGACCGGCCCGCCGGGCGGATCCGTGAAGGCGAGGGCGCTCAGCACCGCGTCGAGCCTGCGGCTGAGCCGCTCGGGCAGGACGCGACGGATCTTGGCCGCCGCCGTGTCGGTCGCGGTCGCACCCGTCGAGGCCGTACCCGTCGAGACCGTACCGCTCGAAGTCGCGTCCGGCGCGGGCCCGTCAGGTGCCGCTTCGACCGGCGCCGCGGTCAGGCCCGCTCGCCTGCCGGCGACCAGGCCGAGGAGCACCGCGAGCGCTTCGTCGTCGCTCAGCATGAGCGGGGGCATGCGGTATCCGGGGGCGAGGCGGTAGCCGCCGTAGCGGCCGCGCACCGACTCGACGGGCACGTCGAGGTCGATGAGGTGGCCGACGTAACGCCGCACGGTGCGTTCGTCGACGTCGAGGCGTTCGGCGAGTTCGGAGACGGTCCTGATGCCGCCGGACTGGAGGAGCTCCAGCAGGGCGAGGACGCGAGCGGTGGGACGGGCCATACCGGGAATCTTCTCAAAGGGCCGGTCGAATACCGGACGGATTCCGCCCGGTATTCGCCGTAGCGTCGGGTCCGTCACGCACACCGACCGGCCACGAGCCACAGGAGAACACCCATGAACCTCGTCTCCCTCCGCATCATCACGGGCGACGTCGCCCGCCTCGTCGCCTTCTACGAGCGCGCCACCAAGGTGGCCGCCACCTGGGCGGGCGAGGACTTCGCCGAGCTCAGGACCGCCTCGGGCACCCTGGCGATCGGCAGCACCCGCACGGTTTCCCTGTTCGCGCCCGGCTCGGCCCGCCCGGCCGACAACCGGAGCGTCATCCTCGAATTCCTCGTGGCCGACGTGGACGAAGTCCACCGTGACCTCAGCGGCTTCGCGGCAGAAGGCGCGGCGGACGTCGTGAGGGACTGCGCGGTCGACTTCGCGGTGGACTGCGCGGTGGACTTCGTCAACGAGCCCACCACGATGCCCTGGGGGAACCGTTCCCTCCTGGTCCGCGACCCCGACGGCAACCTCGTCAACTTCTTCACCCCCGTCACACCGGCCGCCGTCGAGAAGTTCGCCCGCTGAGACGGCGCGGGCCCACCTGGCGAAAGTGCGGCGCCTTGATGTCCGGTGACGGTCTTGACGCGGAGAAACGTAACGAGATGCACTAAGCGCACGGAACCCGCCCATTCGGGGGGTGCCGGTCGGGGTACCGGTGCGTGCGCCAGCGGGGGCTGGCCGCCGCGTCGGTGGGGGATCTCGTCACACGGGGGTGTGTCAGTGGGGCTCGAGCGCGCACGGCGGTCCGCTGTGAAGGCCGCGGCATTGTTCCGGATCGCGCACCTCGTGTACGCGACCGACGTCGTGGGCGCCGTCGCGCTCGACTGGCGGAGCATCGGTCTGCTGGCCGCCGTGGCCGCCGTCACCGTGTTCGTCTACGGCTCGGCCCTCCTGCGCGGCGGCTTCCGGCCGTCGTGGGTCTGGGCCGACGTGCTGCTGACCGGCTGCGCGCTCCCGTGGGTGGCCGTGGCCGCCATCGGCGACGGCCCGGCGGTGGAACCGCACGGTTGGCTGATGGTGCCCGCCCTCTCCGCGGCGGCCGCCGCCGTGGTCACGCTCGGTCGACGCAGCGCCGCCCTCGCCGTCCTCGTCATGCTGTTCACCTCGCTCGCCGTCCACCAAGCGGTCGCGGCCTCCTCCACTCCCGCCCTCCTGGAACACTTCACGGCGGTCGTCGAGGCCGTGGCCGTCGCCGGACCGGGCTGGTGGTACCTGCGGCGGCAGGGGAGGCTGCTGGACATCGCCCAGGAACGGGCCGTCGTCGTCGAGAGCGCACGGGCCCGGCAGGCGGAGCGGGCCGCGCACCACGCCGCACTGCACGACACCGTGCTCGCCACCCTCACGACCATCGCCGCCGGGCGGGTGGACGTGACCGCGCCGGGATTCCGGGACCGCTGCGCCCGCGAAGCGGCCTACCTCCGACGGCTCGTCCAATCCGGCACCCTCGAAGAGCCGCACCGCTACGACGGCCCGCCCGCCCCCGACCGGGTCGGTACCGCGGCCGCCCTGGAAGAGGCCACCCGCGCCGCGGAGAGCCTCGGCCTCAAGGTGACCTCGCAGTACGACGCGGCGCCGGACCTGCCGCGCGAGGTCGCCCGGGCCCTGGCCGCGGCGGTGACCGAGGCGTTGAACAACGTGCGCACCCACGCGCGGACCCCGTCGGCCTACCTCACCGTCTTCGGCCGGGCCGGCGGCGTCGAGGTGACCGTGGCCGACCGCGGCGTCGGCTTCGACGCGACCGCCGGGTGCGGTGCCCGCGCCGGCACCGGACTGCGCCGCTCCGTGCACGGCAGGATGGTCGCCGTCGGAGGCAGCGCGGAAGTGGACAGTCGCCCCGGCGAGGGGACCCTGGTCGCATTGCGCTGGCCCGCGTGATCGACATCGCGGTGGTCGACGACGACCGCATGCTCCTCGACGGGTTGCGCGCCTGGTTGTCCGGCCAGCAGCGCCTGCGCCTCGTCGCGACCGCGTCGACGGTCGACGAGCTGTTGGCCCCTCCGGCTCCGGCACCCGCGCCGCCCGCACCCGCACCCGCCCCCGCTCCGGCGCGGACCGCCGCCGTGGTGCTCCTCGACCTCGTGCTCGGGGACGGCTCCCGCCCGGAAGCCAACGTCCGCCGGGTGCGGGCCGCGGGGAGCAGGGTGCTGGTCATCAGCACGATCGCCGATCCCGCGATGGTCGTCGCGGCCGTCGCGGCCGGGGCGGACGGCTACCTCACCAAGGACCACGCCCTGGACACCCTGGTGGAGGCCGTCGAGACCGTGGCCGCGGGCGGCACGGCGCACTCCCCCGAACTCGCCTTCGCCTGGGTGCGGGACACCACCGCGACCCGACCGCACCTGGCGCCCCGCGAGCGCCAGGTGCTGCGCGACTACGCCTCGGGGCTGACGCTCAAGGCCACGGCCCGGCGCGCCGGGATCAGCGTCTACACCGCGAAGTACTACCTGGACCGGGTGAAGCAGAAGTACCGGGACGTGGGACGACCGGCGTTCACCAAGATCGACCTGGCCCGACGGCTCGACGAGGACGACCGGTCCCGGTGACGGTCCGCCGCACGACCGACGACGGCGTCACGGCCGGGCGGCTCCGAGGGTGTCGGCGGCCTTCTCGAAGCGGTGTTCCGTCGGATTCAGGACCTCGCGGAGATGGCCGAAGTAGCCGGTGCGCGCGGTCGCGTCGAGCACCCCCAGGACGAAGGCGGCGCATCCGGTCCCGTGGTGCTCCCACATCGGGCCGCGCCCCTCGTTGTAGAGGACCGTCCACTCGTCGGGGTGCCGGCCGGGCCGCACGAGCCAGTAGAGGAACGCCCCCGTACCCTCCTCGAACGCCCACGGCAGGACGCGGGCCCCCGCCTCCAGCAACTCGGCGGGCTTCGCCTCGCCCGCCTCCCACAAGTAGGCGAGGTCCTCCTCCCGCTCCGCCGTCCGCAGGCGCAAGTCGCAGTCCTGGTAGGCGGAACCGGGGACCAGCAGCCAGATCGTCCCGTCGAAGACGCCGTCGCCGTAGGTCTCGACGAGCCGCTTGTAGTCGGCGGGCAGGGCGATGCCGAGGGCCCGCTCGGTCCGTTCCCAATCCACGGCGGGCGGCGGATCGGCGGGCGGCGGGCAGAGCCGGACGAGGGCGTCCACGGCATCGATGCCGTCGGCGGGAACGGCGGGCTCGGACGAGGTCGGAGTGGTCACCGGACGGACGCTACTGGAGGCCCGCCGGGCGCCCGTCGGCGGGTCCGTCGGCGGGTCCGCGTCACGGGTCACCGCTCAGCCGGGCGAACAGGCCGTGCGGTGAACGCCGTTGCGCACGGACGGTACGTCACCTGGCGTACGGCGTGCCGCGGCGCGACCCACGACAGGCGACATGCGACATGCGACATGCGACGAGCAACGAGCCGTCGGCCACGGGCCGCTCGCCCTCAGCTGGACTCGCGGACGACCAGGTCCGTCGGGAGGACCCTGCGCGACGCCTCGCCCTTGCCCGTGGGTGCGGCGGGAGCGGGTCCGTACTCCCCCGCGATCTTCTGGAGCAGCAGTCGGGTCATCGTGCGGCCCATCTCCTCGATCGGCTGGCGCACGCTCGTCAGCGGCGGGTCCATCAGCCGGGCCACCGCCGAGTCGTCCACCCCCACCAGGGCGACGTCCTCGGGCACTTTGCGTCCCGCCTCGCGCAGTACGCCGCGCGCGCCCGCCGCCATCACGTCGGAGGCCGCGAAGACGGCGTCCAGGTCGGGGGCGCGTTCCAGCAGCTCGCGCATCGCCGCCCTGCCACCGGCCTCGGTGAAGTCGGCCGTCGCCACCAGCGCCTCGTCGGGCCCGATGCCCGCCTCGGCGAGCCCCGCGCGGTATCCGCCCAGGCGCGCGCGGGCCACGTACATGTCCAGGGGGCCGCTGATGGTCGCGATCCTGCTCCTGCCCCGCCCCACGAGATGGGCGACGGCCGCCCGTCCCGCGCCGATGTTGTCGGAGTCGACGTAGTCGACGGGTTCGCCCTCGGAGCGCCGGCCGTTCATGACGACCGGGAGCCCGAGCTGCGCGATCCGGTCCGGCAGCGGATCGTCACCGTGGACGGACGCCAGGAGGACACCGTCGACGCGCCGGGCGGCCAGATAGTGCTCGAAGCGCTCCCGCTCGGCCTCGGTCCGCACCAACGTGAGCAGCAGTTGCTTGTCCGCTTCGGCGAGCTCGGCGCTGACCCCGCGGATCAGATCGAGGAAATACGGCTCCGAGAAGAGCCTGGCCTCGGTCTCCGGAATCACGAGGGCCACCGCGTCGGTCCGCTTGCCGGCCAGGGCCCTGGCCGCCTGGTTGGGTACGTAGCCCAACTCGGCGACGGCCCGGGCCACGGCCTCCTTGGCCTGCTCGCTCACCCGTGGCGAGCCGTTGATCACCCGGGAGACCGTTCCCCGACCGACGCCGGCCAGGGCCGCCACCTCTTCCAGGGTGGGTCTGCCGTTCTGCCGCACGCTCACGGAACTCCCCTCGTACGCCATCGCGCTCCGCGCCGGGCGCCGGCCCGGTCGACCGACCGGGCAAGGCGGTGGAACCCGCCCCGTCGCCGCAGCACACGTTACGGCGATCGAGCGCCATGGGAGCGCTCCCACGCTACCCTACCCACCCCGCGAGGCCGTCGATCACCTCCGCGCCGGGGAGCCGGGCGCCGGAGGGGATCGGGCAGGCGGCGAGCGTGGCGGACCATCCGCGGGGGCCGACGGGAGCGCGCATGCCCCCATTGTGCACGGCCGCTTCGGGGTGGCCGGGTCAGTTCGCGGGGTGCTGGGTTCCCTGCTGGCGCGGGACCCGGTTCAGCCGGGAGGCGTCGGGCCGGCAGTGGGCGGCGGTGCGGCGGCGGCCGGGGAACGGGTTGCGTCGCGCGGGGGCGCTGGGTGCGAGCGCCAGCAGGGCGATGGTCATGAGGACCGCGACGAGGATGAGCACGATGGCGAAGGTCATCTTCCTGCCTTCCGTCGAGTACTGGCTGTTGCCTATAGCTACTTGGTGTAACCAGAATGCGATCTTCTAAACGCCCCGGGGGACGTTTACCTCGCGAACATGCGCAAGGGCCCCCTCAAGGGCCCTTGCGGAACAGGACAGTTCGCGCTCGCGTCAGGTGGCGAGGTTCGTCACCAGGGCGAACCAGTCACCGGCCAGGTAGTTCTTCTTCCAGGAGTCGATCCGCTCGGTCGAGATCTTGTACTTCTTGGCGATCTTCTCCTTCGTCGCGTCGGAGTCGTCGGCCAGCAGGATCAGCACGATCCGCACCCGGTCCACCACCGTCAACTCCGCCTCCGGCTTGTCGGGCAGGTCACCGAACCGGAAGCAGCCGAATCCACCGGACGTGCCGGGCTTTCCGGGTTCACCGGGCTTCCCGGGCCGCCCGCCCTTGCCGCCCTCGCCGCCTTCGCCGCCCTCTCCGCCGCTGCCGCCCGTGGCGCAGTTGGCGGGCTGCCCCGGCAGGGCCGAGGAGACGGTGCCCGCGGGAGCGTGGGACTGCGCTGCTTGCGCGGCGCACGCCGTGCCGGTGACGAAGGCCAGGGAGGCCGCCGCCAGGACGAGCGGACGCTGCCAGGAGCTTGTGAACATGACGGGTTCTCCGAATCGGTGAGCGCCCGAGTGGCCGTGCCACGAGCGGGAGTTGCGGGTGAGTGGGGAGGTGGGCCGGGGGCGACCCGAAGGCCTCCCCCGGTCCGGTCGGGCGGGCCGGTCAGAAGATGCTGGAGCCTCCGGTGCCACCACCGCCGCCGATGCCGCCGAAGAGCCCGCCGTGGCCGCCCTTGCCGCCCTTGCCGCCGCCGCCGCCCTGGAAGACGCCGTCGCCGCCGTGGCCGCCCTTGCCGCCGTTGCCGCCCTGGAGGATGCCGTCGCCGCCACCGCCGCCGTTGCCGGCGGTGCCGCCGAACAGACCGCCGCCGCCGTCGCCGCCGGTGCCGCCGTTGCCGCCGATCGCGCCCTCGCCGCCACCACCACCGCCACCGCCGCCACCACCGGAGAGGACACCGGTGCCGCCCTTGCCACCGTTGCCGCCGTTACCGCCGACACCGGTGACGCTGCCACCGCCCGACCCGCCGGAGCCGCCGCCCCCGCCGATCAGGCCCCCGCCGCCCTCGCCGCCGTCCCCGCCGGCACCACCGGCGGACGGGAAGGCCATGGCCACATGAGCGGGCATCGGAGCCGCCGACGCCATGGAGGCGGGGATCAGGACCCCTCCCGAGATCATGGCCGCCGAAGCGAACAGCGTCGCCAGGCGGAATCCACGGCGGTTGGTACGGACGACGTTGTTGGTGCGCGCCTTACGGTTCATGACCTTCTCCTACGGATGATGAGTGAACGAATGGACTCCCCGGCATTCGGGGATTTCTTTATCCAGGGATATTCGGAATTCCTCCGAGGAGGTTTTTCCTTCTCTCCCTCGCTGCCTCGTTTCCTTTTCGGTGAGGCCCGCATCACCAGTAGGCCCCACGGCCGCGCGGCGGTCACGCTCCGGAAACTCGGGGCTTGACACGCCCCGGAGCACCGGTTAGAAGCCCGCACGGCGGCCGTGCGGCGACTCGGGAAATCGGTTGGGCGCGCCCTTCGGGCGCGTCTAACCTCTGGCCCATGATCCAGACGAGGAACGACGAGCCGCGCTGCTACCAGGTGGGGCCCGTGCGCGCCGAGCTCCGCGAGCTCACGACGAGCGACAACCGCGAGGGGCTGCTCGAAGGCACGCCGCACCTGCACCGCCGCATGAATCTGTTCCGCATCGACAAGGCGCTGACGGGCACCGCGCAGGTGTACGTGCACGATCTCGACGCAATACGGGCCGACGCGGAGAGGCAGGTCGACGAATGGCTTCCGCGCGAGACGGTCCGGGCTCGGCTGACGTCGTCGTGGACGCCCGAGGGCATCGCGGAGTACGGGCACACGGCGCTCTCGGTGATGTGGTTCCAATCGCCCGGACAGGACCCCTTCGCCCGTCTCGCCACGGTCCTGGGCCCGCTGGATTGGACCTCGCTCGCCAGGTTCGTGCCCTTCGAGGACTGAGGGTCCTCACGCCACCAGGCGCAGCCAGGCCGCCGCGAGGGCGGCGTGGCCGGCCGGTGTCGGATGGACGCCGTCCGCGCTCCAGTGCTCCGGTCCGGTCGTCGCCGAGAGCTCGGCGAACATGCCGTCGGCGGCGATCAGCCGCGCGTCGTACCTGCGGGCGAGCCTGCGGACGGCCTGGATCTTCGGGTCCAGGTCCACGCGCCACGCGGCTCGCTCCGCCTCCCCGATGAGCACGGAGCCGCCACCGGCCTCGACGACGCCGTGGATCGGCAGGAGGAAGGGCTCGATGAGGATGAGCCGGGTGCCCGCCCGGGCGAGGGGGGCCAGGAGGCGGCCGTAGGCCGTTTCGAACTCGTCCGCGGAGATCACGTACCCCTTCGGGTCCAGCGTGTGCCACCCCATGTCGTTGACACCGACGAGGACCGACACCACGTCCGGGCGCGCGTCGAGCACGTCCGTCTGCCAGCGGGCGGCGAGGTCCATCACCTTGTTGCCGCCGATCCCGGTGTTCAGCCAGGTCACCGGCCGGTCCGGGTGCCGCAGCCCCCACTCGCCCGCGATGCGCAGCGGATAGCCGAAACCGAGGCCGTCCTCGCTCTCCAGCCGTTGGCAGTCGGTGATCGAGTCACCGGTGAACATCACGGTGTTTCCCGCTCGTACGGTGGTCGACATGTGCGCTCCTTGAACCGAACTCTCCTGTGGACAGGGCCGGTCACAAGGTGTCCGACGGTGCCGACATCGGACCGACGGCTCCCGACACGCCGCCGACACCGCGCGCCCCGGACCGGTCGCGGCCCGGGGCGCGCAGGAGAAGGCGCAGGGGGAAGCGCGGGGAAAGCGCAGGAGAAGACGCGGCAGGTCAGACGCCGTCGGCCGCCGCGCGGATGGCGTCCAGTACCACGTCCGGGTGGGACAGCATCGGAACGTGCGAGGAGTCGACCTCGACCACGGTGGCGCCCATGCGCTCCGCTTCGAAGCGCTGGAGTTCGGGGTCGACGGCGCGGTCCTGCCGGGAGATGACGAACCAGCTCGGCCTGGTCCGCCAGGCCGGGTCGTCCGTCGAGGCCCCCAACACGGCCTCGCCCGCGGACACCTGGGTCGCCCAGACCAGCTGTTGCTCGGCCTCCGGCAGGTCGCCGCAGAAGTCGGAGATGCCGTCGCGGTTGATCCACAGGCGCCCGTCCTCGGCGTCCAGGTGCGCGAACAAGGGAGGAGGGGCGAACTTGCCGAGCAGGTCCTGCGGGGTCTCGCCCGCGTCCGGGGCCAGCGCGGACACGTAGACGAGTCCCGCCACGCGTGCGTCCGTGCCCGCGGCGGTGATGACGAAGCCGCCCCAGGAATGCCCAACGAGGATCGCCGGGGAGCTGACCCGGGCGAGGGCCCGGCGTACCGCGTCGACGTCCCCGTCGAGCGTGTCCAGGGTGTTCTGCGCGGACACCACCTGGTGGCCCTCGCGCTGGAGGGTCGGGATCAGTTTGCCGTAGCAGGATCCGTCGGCCCACAGGCCGTGGGCGAAGACGATGCTGGGCTTGCTCGGTGCCATGGCTGCGTTCCTCTGTTTCTGGTCGTGTCCCGCCCCGCGGTCAACTTCTCGTCCCACCGAGTCCACACCAGATCGGTCCCTTCCACCTCCCGGGCGGCCCGTCCCGGGCGGCCCGTCCCGGGTGGCGCCGCGCCGGGCGCGCCCCGGGCGATCAGCGCCTTTCCGCCCGCTCCACGGCCGGCAGCAGGACGGCCGCGCACAGCAGCGCGGCGCACAGGAAGCCGCTCGCGGCCACGAAGGCCACCGGGGTGGCCGTGGCGTCGACGATGCCGGCGGCGTCGGCGGCGTCGTCGTTCGCCGTCAGGACCATGGCGCCGGCGAGCGCCAGCCCGACGGCCCCGCCCAGCTGGCGCAGCGTCTGGCGCAGGACGGAGGCGTCGACCCGCTTGCCCTCGGGCACCCGGCGCATCAGCTCGGCGCTCAGCGCGGGCACCGGCAGGCCCATCCCGATCCCCGCCAGGACCATCCCGGGAACCTGCCACGCGTACGTGCGCGACGGCAGGGCCACCGTCCACAGCACCGTGCCGAGCGTGGCCGCCGCCAGTCCGAGCAGTACGGGGATCCGCGGGGAGCGGTGGCGGTCCAGCAGGTGCCCGGACAGGAGCGTGCCCACGGTCAGCGCGGCGACCAGGGGCACCAGGGAGAGGCCCGTGATCAGGAGCGGCCGGTGCATGGCCTGCCGGAGGAAGAGCGTGCCGTGCACCACGACGATGAGCTGGGCGGCCTGCACCAGGGCGGTGAGCGTCACCGCCACGGCGTACGGGCGGATGGCGAGCAAGCGCAGGTCGAGGAAGGGCTCCGGGGAGCGCAGCACGAGCCGCACCGCCACGCTCAGCGACACCGCTCCGGACGCAAGGACGGCGAAGGTCCGCAGGTCCGTGAAGCCACGGAACCCGCACCAGTAGAGCCCGAGGACGAGCACGGCCACGGACAGGAGCATGAGGAGCGGCGCCACGACGGTGAGCGGTCGCCCCTCCGGTTCCTCTTCGACCCGTGCCCCGGCGGCCAGGCACAGGACCGCGACGGCGACGGGCACGTTGGCGGGGAAGACCGCGCGCCATCCGAGGTACTGCGTCAGTACCGCGCCCACCACGGGCCCGAGGACGAAGAAGACCTGGGCCAGCCCGGCGTACGCGGCCAGTGCCCGGCCGCGTTCGCGCTCCTCGTACAGGCCCGTGATCAAGGTGGTGGCCACCGGGATCATCAGCCCGGCGCCGGCGCCCTGGAGGGCCCGTGTCAGGAGCAGGAAGGGTTCGGCGGCCGGACCGTACGGGGTGAGTCCGCAGCAACCCGACGCGGCGGCGAAGAGCAGGATCCCGAAGCGGAAGGTGGGCAACAGGCCGAAGCGGCGGGCGACCATGGCGCCGACCGGCGCGAACGCGGCCAGCGCGAGGACGTAGACGAGTGCCACGCCGTGCAGTGCGTACGTCGTCAGCCCCAGGTCCCGGGCCATCGGGGCGAGGGCGACCGCGACGACGGTCTGGTCGAGCATGATCATGCCGCCGGCGCACCCCATGGCGGCGAGCACGAGGCGCCTGCGGGGTGGCCCCGTCCGTCCGCTTGACCCGATGTGTCGCACCGGTCCCCATGCTGGCACGGGCGACGGCGGCGACGCGTCATTGAACCGGTGGACGCCTGGGACCCGCCCGGGCCGGGAGGCCCCGGGCGGGGTCCTCGGCCCCTCGGCCGCTCCTACTGCTTCGCGAAGTGCCAGGTGACGTTGATCTTGCCCTCGTGGGAGGAGGCCAGCGCCTTGAAGGCGGCGGGGGTCAGGTCGAGGTCCCCCCGGCCGGCTCCCGGCGCCCGGTCGAGCACCTTCACGGTGATGGACTTCCCCTTGTAGGTGACCACGATCTCCTCCCCGCAGTGGGGGCCCGGGTAGCCCTGTCCGTAGAGGGACGGGTCGATCGCCGCGACGAGGTCGTCGGCGCCGAAGACGTACCCGCACGTCCCCATTCCGGGCTGGTAGGAGGTCGCCCTGCCGCTGTACTGCTTCTGCGTCGGCGGGTGCGTGGGGGTCTTCGTCTGCCTGCCGGGCTCGGGGGACGACGTCTTGGAGGCGCTCGGCACCGGGCTCCGCGTGGGGCCCGGGCCCGTCGTGCCGGTCGGCGCCGCGGGCGGCGTCGTCGAGACGTCCGGTTCCGGGGCGCGGGTGGAGCGGGACGGCTCGCTCTCGGTCGGGCCGGGCGACACGGGCTGCCCGGTACCGCTCGACGCCGTGACGGCGACGCCGGTGTCCTCCGAGGCATTGGCGGTGGCGACGGTCACGACGGCGGCGGCGCCGACGGCCAGCACGGCCGTGGCCGCTACTACGGCGATTCTTGGTCTCATGGGTCTCTCTCTGGACTGCGCGTTTCCGGACGCCGGGCGTCCGGTGGGCGCGCCCATGATCACGCGCCCCGCTAATGCTTCGCTAACGCTCCCCGGTCGGCCGCGCGGCTCAGCGGATGCAGCCGACGATCCGTACGGAGACCTGCGCGCTTCCCGTGAGTCCGGAGGCCGGGTCGGTGGCGGTGAAGACGAGCGGGTACGTGCCGTCGGGCAGCAAGGGGACGGTGAAGCGCCCGGACGGCCCGGCGCCGAGGGCCACGGCGCCGTTCGGCCCCTGGATCTGCCAACCGGTGCGCTGCGGATCGGTGATGAGCTGCTCCCCCGGGTGTGCGCGGGCCGTCCCGGCGAAGGTCTCCTGGCAGCCGCGCCGCAGAGCGGCCCCGCTGCCGGGTGCGTCGATGGTCACCGTCGGCCGCGTGGGCGCGGACGGGGGCGCACTGGTGCGCGGGGTGTTGCCCGGGCGGCTCGGGGTCGCGGGGGCGGAGGTGCCCGGGGAGTTCGGTGTGCGGGGGGTCGTGGACGGGCTCGCGGAGCCGGAGGGGCTCGGTGACGGTGACGCGCCGGTGGTGGAGGGAGCGGGAGAGGGCGTGGCGGCGGGCGGCGCGACCACGTCCAGGGGCGGAACGTCCACCCGGGTCACGGGCGGCGGCGCGGCTCCCCCGTCCGGTGCGGTGGGCTCGGCGTCGATCTTCGCGCAGACGGCCGCGGTGACCATGTCCTGGGCGGCGGGGATGTCCGAGGTGCGCAGCGGCTGGTCGTCCCCGCCGTGGGGGTGCGTGTCGAAGTAGCCGTTGCCGGTTCTCGTTTCGCGGTCGCTGTGCTCGATCCACGCCGAGTCGTGGTAGAAGCCGCCGGGTTTCTGCTGGTTGACGCCGGTGACGTGCCACGCCTTCACCTTGGTGCCCGACGGTTCCCCGGCCGCGGGGGCGTCGGCCGAGGCGAAGAGGTAGCCGTCGCCGAAGTAGCGTTGGGGGGCCTCCAGGGCGCCCCGCTCGTTGGCGGCGGGAAAGGAGAAGCCGCCGCCCACCACGAAGTGGCCCTTGGGGCAGGTGACGGTGGCGTCCGCACGGCCGCCGGCGGCGACCGGCACCTTCGCGGTGACGACGGAGGCGTCCTTCAGCTTGACGCAGACCGGGCGGGCGCCGACGGCGAAGTTCGACTGCGGGGGCTGGGGGTCGAGGATCCGGGTCTTGCGGAGGATGTCCTCGGAGCGGGGCATCGGGAACGGCTCGCTGCTGAGCGCGGTGCCCGGGTTGACCGAGAGCCGCCAGGGCGCGGCCCAGGCGGAGCCCGGCACCGCCGCCGCCGGTATCAGGGAGTCCAGCGGTACGGGCTGCACGGGGCGTGCGGCGATGATCCGGCCGGCTCGGAACTCGCTTCCCACCATGGTGTAGGCGTTGCCGCAGTGCGGGTCGCCGAGCGGGTCGCCGACCGCCTCGACGTACGGCCCGTCGGTGGTCAGGTCGCGGATGGGTTCGGTGCCGGGCGTGCCGAGGATCTTGTTGCCGCGGTCCTTGAAGGCGTGGGCCCGCCAGGTGAAGTCCAGGCCGGGCTGCTTCTCGACCTCGGCGTTGACGCACAGTGCGTACGTCGTGAGCGTGGCGGGTGCGTCACCGGGGTTGTAGGCCACCACGGCCCAGGCGGAGGCGCCGAGGAACTGGCTGCTCGTGGCGAAGCCGCTGCCGGTGAGGGCGTACCCGCCGCCGAGGGCGCTCTCGTGCGGCAGGCACGCCGCTGCCGCCGCCTGCTGCCCGCCCGCCCCCACCGTCGCGGTCGTGCTGCGCTGGACCACGGTCACCGGTGTGCCCCGGTTGACCCACCACACGCCCGCTCCGGTCGCCCCCGCGACCACCAGTGTTCCGGCGGTCACCGCGGCTGCCGTCTTCGTGGTCAGCGCGGCGGCCCATTTGGCCACCACATCTCCCGAGCCCATTGCCGCCGCCCCTCCCGACCGACCGCCATGACCGGCTCCAACTGGCTTGATTTCAGCGGAGCGTGGGCACTCTAGCGCTCGGTCGGCTCCACTCACAGGGCCGCGACGGCTCGTTTTCGACGTACCTCGGGGTCGATGGTCAGCCCAGGGTGAGGAGCACTTCGTCGATCTCGGCGTCACGGGCGTCGGCGAAGCCGCGGTCCCGGCCCGTGAGGACGAAGCCGCACTTCTCCAGCACCCTGATCGAGGCGGCGTTGTCCGCCGCGGCGCGGGCGTGCACGGGCCGCGCCGCCTCGAGTTCGAGCAGCTCGGCGAGCGCCGCCGTGGCGATCCCGCGCCCCCAGTGGGCGCGGGCGATCCAGTACGTGACCTCGCGCTCGTCCGGTGGCCCGTAGGCCGCGACGTGGCCCACGACCTGTCCTTCGACCAGCACGGTCCGCATCACGATGGCCCGGTCGGCGCGGATCCGCGCCCAGTGGGCGTCGAAGGCTTCGGGGTCGCGGTCGTGGACGAAGGCCGCCATGTGTCGCGCGGCCGGGTCGCACGCGTGCTCCCGGAAGGCGGGCAGGTCGCTGTCGCGCACCTCGCGCAGGAAGATCATCCAGGGGCTCCTCACCCGACCGGGCCCGGAGGGCCGGTCGTAGGTCGACGGTCCGGCCAACCTAGCGCCCCGACAGGACAACCGGCGCGGGAGGAGGGCCCGTTCGCGCACGCGGCCCCGGTGCGCGCCCGCCCGCACCGGCCGTCAGCGCAGCCATCCGCCCGTCAGCTCCTGGACGGCCGAGCCGTCGGTGTCGGCGAGCTTGAGGGCGACGAAGTCGCGGGCCCACTGGGAGGTCTGCACCCGGAACGGCATCCGCGGCGACTCCAGCAGGTCCACGATCGGCGCCGCCGCCTCGGCCGAGGTCTGCGCGGCGTCGAAGCTCTTCATGGTCCGGGTCACATACGCCTCCAGTGCGGGGGCGTAGGGGCCGGCGGCCGCGAGCAGGGCCGGTACGTCGATGCCCTGGCTGGTGACGAACTCGCTGGCCACGGCGCCCGGCTCCACCACGCTCACCTGTACGCCCGCGGTCGCGGCGACCGGCGCCAGGGACTCCATGAACCCTTCGACGGCGAACTTCGCCGCGCAGTAGGCCTCGTTGAAGGGCTGTCCGATCACCCCGCCCACGCTGGTCACGGTGATCAGGCGGCCGCCGGAGGCCCGCAGGTGGGGCATGGCCGCCCGGGTCAGCTCGACGACGCCGAAGTAGTTGACCTCCATCGCCGCGCGCACCGGCTCCATGTCCATCCGCTCGATGGTGCCGACGAACCCGGCGCCCGCGTTGTTCACCACCGCGTCCAGCCGCCCGTGCTCGGCCACCACCTCCGCCACGCAGTCCGCCACCGACGCCGGGTCCGTCACGTCGAGCCGCTTGACCTGCACGCGGTCGGCCACTCCCGCCTCCTCGGCGGCCGCGAGCAGCGCCCCGGCGCGGGCGGGGTCGCGCAGGGTGGCGACGGTGTGCCAACCCGCCCGTGCGGTGGCCACGGCCGCGGCGAGGCCGATGCCGGAGGAGGTACCGGTGATGAGGACGGTCCTGGTGGTCATGACGGCTCCTTGGGTGCGGGTGCGGGGACGCGCAAAGTCTGTGCGTGCACACACACATTACATTTGTGTGTGCACGCACGCAACGGGGTATCCTCCCGTCATGGCGCACAACGACCTCACCCTGGGCGAGATGACCCCCCGCGACCACGCGTTCTACGGCCTCGTCTGGGCCGGGACGACGCTGAGCGCCCGCGTGGACCAGGCCCTCGTGCGCCGCCACGACCTGCCGCTGTCGTGGTTCGAGGTGATGCTCTGGCTGCACGGCCAGCCCGAGCCCGTCGCCGCCTCGGAACTCGGGGCCAGGACCCTGCTCAGCCGCAGCCAGGTCTCCCGCGTGGCCGACTCCCTCCAGGCCCGCGGTCTCGTCGAGCGCGCCCCGTCCCCGACGGACGCGCGCTCCGTGCGCATCGCCCTCACTGCGGCCGGCCGCCGCACCTTCGCGGAGGCCGACGCCACCCGCCGCGAAACCCTCGCCGAGGTCTTCGACGACCTCCTCGACGACGCGGACATCGCCGCACTGGAGGCCGTATGGGCCAAGCTCAAGGGCAAGCCGCGGGGCTGATCCCGGGGCGGGTAACCTTCGATCCCATGGCTGTCGACTGGCGCACGGAACGTATAGCGAGCGCGCTGCGGGGCGAGAACCCGACCGTGCTCAGACGCCTCGACGCGGGGTTCGCGGCGATCGGGGACGTCCAGTTCCTGCCCGGATACTCGGTGTTGCTCGTGGACGACCCTCAGGTGCTGCGCCTGTCGGACCTGCCGAGGGCGCGGCGCCTCGCCTTCCTCTCCGACATGGATCGGTTGGGGGAAGCGGTCGAGCGCGCGTGCAAGGCCCTCGACCCGGAGTTCCGCCGGGTGAACCTGGAGATCCTCGGCAACACCGACGGCTTCCTGCACGCGCACGTGTGGCCCCGGTTCGCGTGGGAGCCGGCCGATCTGGTGCGCATGCCGGTGTGGCTGTACCCGCGCGAGCGGTGGGGCGACGGGCGGTTCGCCCTCGGCCCCCGGCACGACGGGGTGCGGGAGGCCATCGGCGCGGAACTGGACCGGTCGGCGGACGCGCGCTGAACGGTCCGGGCCCACCCGCTACCGCGTCCGGCGCCGGAAGAGGGCGAGGGTCAGGCCCACCGCGGCGGCCAGGATGCCCGCGCACCAGGCCAGGGCGGTCCAGGGGGCGCCGCCCACGGGCCGGTCCAGCAGCAGGGCGCGCATTGATTCGATGACCGGGGTGAGCGGCTGGTGCTCGGCGAAGCCGTGCAGCCAGCCGGGCATCGTGTCGATGGGCACGAAGGCGCTGGAGGGATAGGGCAGGAACATCATCAGGAAGGTGAAACCGCCCGCGGCCTCGGGCGAGTCGGCGGCCAGGCCGAGGGCGGCGGCCAACCAGGAGATGGCGGTGAGGTAGGCCACGAGGAGCGCCGCGGCGGCGAGGAAGCCCGCCGGGCCCGCCTGGGGGCGGAAGCCGATGGCGAGGGCGACGGCCAGCACCAGCGCGGTGGAGACCAGGTTGCGGAGCACCGATGCGGTGACGTGGCCGGCCAGGATCGGGACGCCGCCGATGTCGAGCGAGCGGAACCGGTCGATGACCCCGTTCTTCATGTCCTCCGCGACGGAGACGGCCGTGGAGGCCGCTCCGAAGCCCGCGCAGAGCAGCATGGCCCCGGGCACCACGTAGGTCACGTACCGGGTCCCGGTGTCGATGGCCCCGCCGAAGAAGTAGACGAAGATCAGCATCAGCATGACGGGCAGCATCAGGGCGGTGATCAGCGCGTCGGGGCGGCGGCTGCTGATGCGCAGGCTGCGTCCGGCCAGAGCCAGGGCGCTCACGGGCAGGGCGGTCATCGGTCGGCTCCCGTCAGGGCGAGGAAGACGTCGTCGAGGGTGGCGCCGCGCAGGGCGAAGCGGTCGACGTCGGTGCGGTCGGGGTCGAGTTCGTCGAGCAGCGCCCGGACGTGGGCGGCGGTGCCGTCGGTCGGCAGGCCGAGCACGAGCGCGTCGGGGTCGTGGTGGACGGCGCGCGGGGCGAGGGCCTCGTAGGCGGCGGCGGTGGCGAGCGTGAGGTCCAGCCGGTGTCCGGCGACGCGGGACTTCAGCTCGGCCGGGGTGCCCTCCGCGGCGATGCGGCCACCGGCGAGGACGGCGACGCGGTCGGCCAACCGGTCCGCCTCCTCCAGGTACTGGGTGGTCAGCAGCACGGTGGTGCCGTCGTCGCGCAGTTCCCGTACCAGCTCCCACATCCCTCGGCGGCTGCGCGGATCGAGGCCGGTGGTCGGCTCGTCCAGGAAGACCACCTCGGGACGGGAGACGAGGCTGGCGGCGAGGTCGAGGCGGCGGCGCATGCCGCCCGAGTACGTCTTGGCGGTGCGGCCGCCCGCATCGGCGAGGCCGAAGCGGTCCAGGAGTTCGTCGGCCCGGACGCGCGCGGCGCGCGGGGCGAGCCCGGCGAGGCGTCCCATCATGCGCAGGGTCTCGGCGCCCGTCAGCAGCTCGTCCACCGCGGCGAACTGCCCGGTGAGGGAGATGCGTTCGCGCACCCGGGAGCGTTCGGTGGCGGTGTCGTGCCCGGCGACCCGGGCGGCGCCGGAGTCCGCGGCGGTGAGGGTGGCGAGGATCCGGACGGTCGTGGTCTTGCCCGCGCCGTTGGGGCCGAGGAGGGCGAGGACGGCGCCGCGCGGGACGGCGAGGTCGATGCCGTCGAGCACGCGCAGTGCGCCGTAGGACTTGGTGAGGCCGGTGGCGTGGATCCCGAGGGCGGACGTGGTCACGTCGTGGGTGGTCACGGGAAGGACGCTCCCTTCTGCGTATTGGATACGCTGTTCTGCGTAAGTAATACACAGAACTAGGATGGGTGGCAATCGACGAGGGGCGGTCATGGCGGACGAGGACAGCGGGACCGGGCTCCCGGCGAGCCTGGAAATGGCCTGGGGGCTGCGCGAGCGCCCCGGCAAGGGACCGCGCCCCACACTCACGCTGCCCCGCATCGTCGCGGCGGCCGTCTCGCTCGCCGCCACCGAGGGCATGGACGCGGTGTCGATGGGCAGGGTGGCCAAGGAACTGGGCGCCTCGACGATGTCCCTCTACCGGTACGTCGCCGCCAAGGAGGAGCTGTACGTCCTCATGTCCGACGCGGGCGCCGGCACCCCGCCGCCGCTACCGCCCGAGGCGGCCGGATGGGGCTGGCGCGAGCTGCTGACGCAGTGGGCGTACGGGCAGCGCGCCACCCTCCTCGCCAACTCCTGGCTGCTGCGCGTCCCGATCACCGCCCCGCCCACCACCCCGAACCAACTGGCCTGGATGGACCGGGGGTTGGCCGCGATGGCCGGTACGGGACTGAGCGAGGCCGAGAAGCTCTCCACGGTCGTCCTGATCGGCGGCCTGGTGCGCAACGAAGCCACGATGGCGGCCGACATGACGGACGCCGTCGTGGCGTCGGGCATGACCCCGCAGCAGGCCCTGGCCCAGTACGTCCGCACCCTGCGGCTGCTCGCGGGCCCCGAGAGCCACCCCGCCGTGACGCGCCTGCTGGACTCCGACGCCTTCACGGGATCGGGAGAGCCGGACTTCCAGTTCCGCTTCGGCCTCGAGCGGATCCTGGACGGGCTCGCACCGCTGGTCTCCGAGCGGGAGCGTCCCTAGACGCGGCGGGCGCCCGGCGGGGGCGCCGGGCGCCCCCCCCGCGCCCCGGGCGGCGGGGGCCCCCCCCCCACGAGCGGGGGCGGTTAAACAAAAACCAGCCCCCCCGCCCAGG
>NZ_JBHWLC010000008.1:0-92825 GCF_042730635.1 Streptomyces sp. NPDC059917 | reverse complement strand
TTGGGGGGGGGGCCGGTTCTGTTGTTTAACCGCCCCGGGCCCCCCCCGGGGGGCCCCCGCGGGGGCGCCCCCCTCGCGGGGGGGGGGGGGGGGGGGGCGCGCGGCGCCCCCCCCCGGCGCCCGGTACGGCTCGTCCACCCCGCTCAGTACAGCTTGGTCACGGCCTTCTTCAAGGTGTTCTTCCACGCGGCCACGGGCGGCTCGCCCCAGTAGCTCGACCACAGGACGAGCGTGACCGTGTCCCCGTCGCGGCCCACGCCCCACAGGTAGTTGAAGTCGGGCCGCTCCTGGGCATTGGCGTTGAAGGTGTGCATCCCCTGGAGGGTGGCGCCCTCCTCCACGTTCACCACGCCGTGGTCGATGCCGGTCGCGGTCACCCCCGGTTCCTGCGGGCGGCTCGCGCAGTCGGCGAAGTCCCGGCGGGTCGCGTCCGCGTAGGCGATGGCCTCGGCCTCGGTGGCGAAGGCGATCACCTTCTGCTGCGCGAACGCCGTCTCCGCCGTGGTGAAGTCCCGGTTCCAGACGTTGACTTCGGGCTTGCCCTCCGGCCAACCCGCCAGACACCCGTACGCCTGGCCCCAGCCCCGCACGACCGGATTCGCGCGCCACGACTCGGTCGTGGGCAGGTCCGAGATGTACAGCGTGCCCGGCCTCGGCCGCCACTGGTCGGCGGCCACCGCCGGACCGGCGGCCGCACCGACCGCCAGCGCCACGGCCCCCAACAGGACGCAGCCCCCGCGCACCCGTGAACGTACCCCCATGAATGTCCCCTTCCCCGTGTGCACCGTCTCGATCACGACGGCCCCACCCCGGCAGGAGCGGGACCCAGCCCCAGCATCGGGTGTCCGCGGCCCGACCGGCCGTACCCGCGGCCACGATGACTTGATCTGCGCCCCTCCTGACTTGAAACGACAAAGGGCATCAAAAGGGAGTCCGTCCCGGATGCGCGGGTTCCACCCCGTGGTCGAGAACACTGAGTGACGGGATCCGCGCAGCGATTTCACCCGGAGTGGGTACCCGACGACCGATGATCTTACGTAACATCATGAATGTTCGCCGTGTCCGGGGTTGTCCCCCCACGGTGGCCGTGCTTCCGCATGTCCTGCCCCCACCCATTGAGTCGAGGAATACGTGCGCCTCCCCATTGAACGACGCCTGGCCGTGAGCGCTGCCCTGCTCGCCGTAGTGGCCGGTGTCGTCCCGGCCACCGCGGCCCACGCCGCACCGGCCGACCTGCCCGCCATCGCGGCGGAATCCCCGCAGGTGTCGCCCGACATGGAGGGTCTGACCAGGGCCCTTCAGAACACCCTGGACGCCGGCGCGCCGGGCGCCCTGGCCCGTTACAGCGGTCCGGACGGGGTCAAGAGCAAGACCCTGGGCCTCCAGGACACCACCGAGAACACCCCGATGGACGTGCGGTCGCGGTTCCGGATCGGCAGCGTCTCCAAGACGTTCTCCTCCGTCGTGCTGCTCCAGCTGGTGGCCGAGGGCCGGGTCGAGCTGGACACCCCGGTCAACCACTACCTGCCGGGCCTGCTGCCGGACGACCGCATCACGGTGCGTCACCTGCTGACCCACCGCAGCGGCTTGTCGGACTACACGAACGTGATGTTCGCGGACACCGTTCCCGGTTTCGAGGCCGTGCGCAACAAGGTGTTCAGCTACCAGGAGCTGGTCGACCTCTCGCTCGCCGAGCCGCGCACCACCGAGCCCGGCGTCTCGTACAAGTACTCCAACACCAACTTCGTGGTCGTCGGCATGATCATCGAGAAGGTGACCGGGAAGCCGGTGGCGAAGGAGTACGACCGCCGCATCATCAAGCCGCTGAAGCTGCGCAACACCTCCTACGTGCATCCCGACACGGCCATCCGCGGTCAGCACGCCCACGGCTACCTCCACCCGGACGAGGCCGGCAACCCGCTGGTCGACTCCACCGAACAGACGGTGTCCTGGGCGCAGTCCGCCGGCGCGGTGATCTCCAACGCGGCCGACCTGAACACCTTCATGAGCGGCCTCGTCAGCGGGAAGCTGCTGCCCAAGCGGATGCTCGACCTGATGACCACCGTGACCCCGACGGACGCGACGAACACCCGGTTCTACGGCCTGGGCCTGCGGCGCTACGACCTGTCGTGCGGTACGCAGGTGTTCGGTCACACCGGCACCGTGCAGGGCTTCTACACCTACGCCTTCACCACGCGCGACGGCAAGCGCAGCCTGTCCGCGATGGCGAACACCTCCAACGACGGGGCCGCCAACACCGCCCTCGGCGGCACGCTGGAGGCCGCGTTCTGCGGCAAGCCCGCGGCGCCCAAGTCCAACGTCGCCCCGCGCGGCCTGGCGGCCTCCCCGGAGCGCGACCGCACCCCGGCCCGCGCCGAGATGGACCTGCCGGAACGACGCTGACCCCCGTCGCCCGGGGACCCGCACGGGTCCCCGGGCGGCGTCACCGCGTCCTCGGCCCCCGGTCGTCGGGGGCTGCCGGCCCCTGTCGGGCCGACGTTCGTGTCACGTGGTCGTTCCCGTGCGGACGCGGTGTTCGCGCCAGAACGACGTGAGGTCGGTGCGGGTCACCGCCTGCGCGGCCCGCTGGAACTCCACCGTCGTGGAGACCCCGTACCAGTGGTCGCGCACGTACTCCCTCAGCATCGCGGCCATCACGGGGCCGCCCAGCACCCGCTCCAGGTCGTGCAGCACGCACGCGCCGTTGAAGTAGACGTACCGGGTCCAACCGGGCCCGTGGGCGGCCCAGTAGCCCATCGAATTGGTGACCGCCTGGGTGTCGTCCTGCCAAGCGACGCCCTCCGCGCAGTCTTCGCCGTGGTCACCGGTCAGCAGGCCGGACGAGTAGGTCGCGAACGCCTCGTCCAGCCAGGGGGAGGCGTACTCGTCGTTCCCGACGATCCCGTACCACCATTGGTGGGCCAGCTCGTGGACCACACCGCCGCCGGTCTCGTCCAGGGACACCAGGACCAACCCGGGGTACTCCATGCTGCCGATCGGCGCGAACCGGTCGCTGATGACCGCGTCCACCTCGCCGTAGGGGTAGCGGCCGAAGCGCCGCCCCAGCTCGTCGACGGCGCGGACCGCTTCGGCGCGGGCGGTCGCCACCCAGGCGTCCGGGGCGCCGGCCGTCCAGTACGAGCGGACCGTGACGCCACCGGGCGAGGTAGCCACGCCGCTGCGGAACGGCCCGGCCGCCCACGCGAAGTCCCGCACCTGGCGCGCGACGCTGGTAGTGAGGGTGCGGCCGGGCCCGGCCGGGCGGTCCGCGGTGACGCCCGTCGCCGGGACCTTCAACGCGGTCGGGTGGTCGAGGGCGACCTCGAAGTCCGAGGCCAGGGTGTAGTAGCTCTCGCCCCGGTCCAGCGGCGGGTCCAGGTGCCAGCCCGCCGCGTCCCGCACGGCCAGCACCGGCAGGGCGTTGCCGAGGTAGCGGTGGTCGCCGTCGCGCCCGAAGCGGTGGAGCCGGTCGGGGACGGTGATCGAGACGTCGAAGCCGACGGTGGCCCGCCCTCCGGGCGCCAGCGGCGCGGCCAGCACGATCCGTACCGCGCTGCACGCCACCGACGGGTCGCTCGGCGCGCCGCCGCTCACCCGGCCGATCCGCACCGGGGAGGGCGCCTGCGGCGTGCCGCAGCCGTCGACGCCGTTGCCCCAGAGGCGGACGTGGATCTCGCGCAGCGGCTCGGTGGACCGGTTCCCGAAGGTCACCGTTTCCCGACCGGTCCACCGGGTGCCGGTGGCGTCCGCGCGCAGGTCGACGCGGTAGGCGGGCCGGGAGGGGGCGGCGCGCTCGGCGCCGTTCCCGGTGGCGGCGCGGGCCGGGGCGCCGCTCCAGACACCCGCCAGCAGCGAGCCGAGCACGGCGAACGCCGTGACCACCCCTGCGTACCCGGTCCGTCTCATGGTCCGCCCCCGCGGTCGTGGTCCAACGGGCCCGGCCCGCCCGGCCCGCCCGGCCCGCGCGACCCGTGCGGCCGGCGCGCAGCCGAGGGTACGCGGCCCCCACGGCCTTGCACAGGGCGCGGCGCACCCGCAACGCGGTTGCGGCGAGGGCGAGTTCGAGTCGCAACGCCTGTTCGCGGCGTCGGCCGCGGGGGCGTTGTCAGTGGTCAGGGATACGTTCAGGGGGTTGGCAGGGCCGATTTCCCGTCAGGAGTGGACGATGACCGAGAGCAGTGCGCAGCCCGCGCTCAGAGTGGTGCTGACAGACGTCAACGAGCGCGTGGTGGAGGCGTGGCGGGCGGCTTTCGCGGACACCCCCGGCATCGAGATCCGCCGCGGCTCGATCCTCGACGAGGACGTCGACGCCTGGGTCACCCCGACCAACTCCCGGGGCCGGATGGACGGTGGGGTCGACGCCGTCATCAAGCGGTACCTGGGATCGGGCATCCAGGTGCGCGTGCAGCGGGCGATCCGCGACCGCTTCGCCGGGACGCTGCCGGTGGGCAGTGCGGTCTGCGTCCCGTCCGGGGCGGCCGTGCCCCGCTACGTGATATCGACGCCGACCATGGTGGGGCCCTCGCAGAACGTGAGTGCCACGCTCAATGTGGCCATGGCCTGCGCGGCCGCCTTCCAGGCCGTCCACCGGCAGAACCGGAAGGCGCCGGGCAGCATCCGTTCCGTGGCGCTGGTCGGGATGGGCGCGCAGACCGGGCGGGTGCCGGCCCGGGTGTGCGCCAACCTGATGTGGACCGGGTACACGCTCTTCCACGACCACTGCTTCGAGGACGACGACGAGCTGCGCGCCACGCTCGTCGCGCAGTTGAACGGCATCGAGAGCGCCCCCGTCGAGGAGCGGGTGCGCATCGTGGTGCCCGCGCCCGCCGCCCCCTGCGACTGCCCCGCCACGACCGCTCCCGCTACCGAAGGCTCCTCCCCCGTGACCGACGCGAACGACCCGAACGACGCCCTGGCCCTCACCGAGCTGTTCGCCGGTGGTGGTGAGCCCTGGCTCCCGCTCCTCAAGCCCGTCATCGAAGCGCGGCCCGATGCGGAGCGGTTCATCGGGAAGGGGCGCAGCCCCGAGGTCGTCCCGGTCCGCGAGCTGACCTTCCAGGCGCTCAAGCCGAACCCGCCGCACAAGTGGAAGGTCGTCGCCTTCGGGCAGAACCCGTACCCGCGTGCGGAGAGCGCGACCGGCATCGCCATGTTCGACAACACCTTCAACGACTGGAAGGACAGCCAGTTCGGTCGGGTCGTCAGCATCCGCTGCCTCATCAAGGCGGCGGCGATGTGGAAGTACGGCATCGCCAAGAAGACGCCCATCGCGGACGTGCGCGCGCTGTTGGAGGAGCGGGACACGGTCCAGCCGCCGGAGTGGTTCCAGGCGATGCTCACGCAGGGCGTGTTGCTGCTGAACGCCGCGCTCACCGCCAGCGGCGACGGGGCGATGGGCGCCGACCAGCACACGGCCTTCTGGCGGCCCGTCGCCGAGCGGATCATCGAGGAGATCCTCAAGGCCAAGCAGGACGCCGCCGAGGAGGACCGCGGGGTCGTGTTCGCCTGGTGGGGTGCGCACGCCCGGAACCTGAAGAAGGTCGTGCTGCGGCTCCAGGCGAAGTACCCGGACGTCGAGGTCCGGCACATCGACCACGCGAACCCGGCGGCGCAGGGCGACCTCTTCTGCGAGGGCGACCACTTCGCCATGGTCAACGAGGCCCTGGCGTCCCTGGGCTCCGAACCGATCGACTGGCTGCCCAGCAAGGGGTGGGACGCGGGAGCCGGTGGCGCGAGCGGGCCGGGCGGGGGCGTGGCACAGCGCATGGGCGCCTTCATCGAGACGACCATGAACCTCCACCAGCTCTACCTGGAGCGACTCACCAGCGTCAAGGACGAGGGCCTGGTCCTCCCCGCGATCACCGGTGTGTTCGACACTCCGCTGATGGACTTCCAGGGCGCCGTCGCCCCGGTCGCCGGCGTGCTGTCCGGGATCACCGGACACATCGACCGCTCGCTCGACTTCGGCAAGCGGCGGGCCGACGAGACGTCCGCCACCCTGTCCGCCGACGCGATCGCCGCGCTCTACCTCTACACCTGCCAGTCCGCCTTCTACCGCGAGATCAATGCCGTGCTGCGCTCGCCGGACCGCACCCGGGTCACCCCCTACCTGCCGTACCTGCGCCTGCTGTTCTCGGCGGTGTCCGGGCTGCCGGGTCACACGCAGCCGCTGTGGCGCGGCGTGTCGTTGGACCTGCGGGCGCAGTATCCGGTGGGCAGGACGGTGACCTGGTGGGGCGTCTCCTCCTGCACCTCCGAACTGAAGGTGGCCCGGTCCTTCCTGGGCAGCCGCGGCAAGCGGACGCTCTTCGAGGTGACCTCCACCCGGGCGGTCGGCATCCGGAACTTCTCCGCCTTCACCGGGGAGGAGGAGTACATCCTCGCGCCGGGCACGCAGCTCAAGGTGACGGACGTCAAGAGCGAGCGCGGCGGCCTGTGCACGGTCCGGCTGGCCGAGACGGACGCGCCGCCCGTACTGTCCTGATCCGGCCCCGGTACCTCCTCGGCCGCCGGTCCGTCAGGGCAGTCGGGTGGCGTCCGGGAGCTCGGGGAGGAAGGGGAGGTAGTCCGTTCCCGGAGCGGCGGGGATCACGGTGTAGCTGGCCTCGGGAAGCTCGTTCCACACCCCGGGCAGGTCTCCCAGCGGCTCGGAGACCACGATGCGCGTCTCGTCGGAGATCTCGCGGAGGTAGTCCAGCTCCGGGTGCAGGTGGCGGACGGTCTCGGCGCGGCTGCTGTAGAAGAGCGAGCGGGACTTCCCCATGCTGGAGTAGCGGAACGCCCAGACGCGTGCTCCGTCGCTGACCGCCACGGTCATCTGGAGCGGTTCCGGTACCCCGTGCTCCTTGCCGAGCCGCTCCACCAGCCCCGCCATCCTGGCCACCGCGCCGGGGACGTCCTGGTCGAGCCCGAAGGTGACCGCCAGGTAGAACATCACCTCGGAGTCGGTGGACCCCTCGATGGACGGGAAGAGCGCCGGGTCGACGGCCATGCACAGGTCCCGCTGGAGCCGGTGGAACTCCGCGATGGCTCCGTTGTGCATCCACAGCCAGCGCCCGTGGCGGAAGGGGTGGCAGTTGGTCTGCTGCACGGCCGAGCCCGTCGAGGCGCGTACGTGGGCGAAGAACAGCGGGGAGCGGACGTGGGCGGCCAGCTCGCGCAGGTTGCGGTTGTTCCAGGCCGGTGCGATGTCCCGGAAGATCGCCGGGGTGCCGTCGCCGTCCGCGCTGTACCAGCCGATGCCGAAGCCGTCGCCGTTGGTCGCCTCGGCGCCCATCCGGGCGTGGAGGCTCTGGTTGATCAGCGAGTGCTCGGGGCGGTAGAGCACGGCGTCGAGGAGCATGGGCGAACCCGAGTAGGCGAGCCAGCGGCACATGGGCCCTTCCCTTCCTCCCGCCCCGTCCCGAGCCTAACCCCGCGCCGGGTCCGGCGCGGGGCCCGGCACACCGCGGGGATACCCCGGTGGGCCATCCTCCGCGGAGCCACTCGTACGTACGGGTGGGCGCTGCCCGTGCCTCGCCGACGGGCGCGGCCGACGGGTCTACCGTGGAAGGGTCCCGTAGCCGTGTCCGGCAGATGAGGTGGGCAGCTGTGTCGACATCGAGCCATGAGATGTCCGGTGCGCCGTGCTGGGTGAGCCTGATGGCCCGGGACCTCGTTTCCGCGCAGGGCTTCTACGGCGCCGTGCTCGGGTGGGACTTCCGCCCCACCCGCCTCGGCGACGGCTTCTCGGTCGCCTTCCAGGGCGGGGCGCCGGTCGCCGGTATCGGCGCGCTGGCCGGCAGTCTGGGCGTGCCGGTGGCCTGGACGCCGTACTTCGCCGTCGAGGACGTCGACGTCACGGCGGACCGGATCCGGGAGCGCGGGGCCACGATGGCGGTGGGCCCCCTGCCCTTCGGCACGGGGCGGGCCGGGCTGGCCTCGGACCCGGCGGGGGCCGCCTTCGGCTTCTGGCAGGGCAAGGTCATCCCCGACTGGAGCGTGGGTCACGACAGCGCCCCCGCGTGGTTGGAACTGCGTACGCGCGACGCTTTCGCCGCGGCCATCTTCTACGGCGAGATCCTGGACTGGGCCGGCGAACCGGCGGGCTGCTGCACGGTCTCCTACGAGCACGACCACGTCGTCCTGCGCCACGGCCGGGACGCCGTCGCCCGCATCAGCGGCGGAGCGCTCGACGAGGATCCGGACCCTCAGGTACGGCCGCGCTGGCACGTGCACTTCCGGGTGCCGGACCTGGAGGCCGCGATCGGGGCCGCCACCCGCCTGGGCGGCAGGACGGCCTCCCCCGTGCAGTCCTCGACCACCAGCCGGTCGGTCGTACTGGCCGATGCCGAGGGGGCGCTGTTCACGGTGGTGGCTCCGCAGGACCCTGCGGCCTGAGTCCGGGGCCGCGCGGACTGAGGGCCCGGACTCAGGGAGTCCGGGCCCGCTGCCCGTGCTCGTGCGCACCGTGCCCGCTCATCGGCACCCTCGCTGCCCGTGCCGGTCAGATCGGCGGGAGGCCGAAGGGGAATCCGGTCCCGTAGTAGGTGCTCAGCGCGTCCCGGTAGCGCGGGTCGCCGAGGTGCTCGTCCCGGTGGAACTCGGGGGCGTCCTTGATCTGCCCCTTCGTCCGGTCCACGAACACGATGCGTTCCTCCGGGTCGATGCTGACGACCCGGCTCGCCGGGAGCAGCACCTCCTTGCCGAAGATCCAGACTCCGGTGTCCACGACCAGGTAGGAGTCGTCGACCTCGTCCGAGTGTTTGTCGACCTTGCCGATCGTCCCGTCGGTCGCCTCGACCTTGAATCCGGTCAGGTCCGTGCCGGCCAGGTGGCCCGAGGCCGACGTGTAGCTCCATACGTGCTCCGTCACGCGAAGAACAACTCCTCCGGTAGGCAGGTGGTGGTGGCAGGGGTGGGGTGGGTGGGGTGCGGCAGCACGGGTGCGCACCGACTACCAGTAGTGGCGTCGGCCGCCGACGGCGTGTCCGACCGAGCCCATGATCCACAGGACGGCTCCCACCACCAGCAGGATGACGCCGATGGTCCAGAGGATGGAGATTCCGGTCAGGAACCCGATGATCAGGAGGATAAGCCCGACGGCAAGCATGGTGCCCTCGCTCTCAGGTGGGGAACACGACGGGGCGTTCGCTCCGCCGTGGCGCTTCGGCCCGCGTCTACCCCCGAACACCGCCTTTATCGCCGTACGCGTCCTTGATCCTTCGCGGCCCCGCCCGCGGTCCCGCCCCGGTCCCGTCCGCGGCCCCCTCCCGGCCCCTCCCGGCCCCCGCGAGGGGACCCTGTGACTCGCGCTCGCCCCGCCGCTCCCGCGATGATCAACCAAACGATCTCCACACCGGGGGGTCGAGCACCTGGAGGATCCATGTCACCGCTGGCCCTGGACGTCACCCACCGCCTGGTCCCCTCGCCCGCGGGCCGGATCCACCTGGTGGAGCAGGGCGCCGGGCCGCTCGTCCTCCTCGTGCACGGCTTCCCCGAGTCCTGGTACTCCTGGCGCCACCAGCTCCCCGCGCTGGCCGCCGCCGGGTACCGCGCGGTCGCGATCGACGTGCGCGGCTACGGTCGCTCCTCGGCCCCCCACGAGACGGACGCCTACCGGATGTCGGAGCTGGTGGCGGACAACGCCGCGGTGGTGGAGGCCCTGGGCGAACGGTCGGCCGTCGTCATCGGGCACGACTGGGGCGCGTCCATCGCCGCCACCTCGGCCCTGGTCCGGCCCGACCTCTTCCGCGCGGTGGGGTTGCTCAGCATTCCCTACGCCCCGCGCGGCGGGCCGAGGCCGAGCGAGCTCTTCGCGCGGATGGGCGGGGAGGAGGAGTTCTACATCTCCTACTTCCAGGAGCCCGGCCGGGCGGAGGGCGAGATCGAGCCCGACGTGCGCGGCTGGCTCGCGGGGTTCTACGCCGCCCTGTCCGGCGACACCATGCCCGCGGTCGGCGCACCCGCCCCGCACTTCGTCCGCCGGGGCGGAACCCTGCGCGAGCGCTTCCCCGCCGACCGGGCGCCGGCCTGGCTCGGGGAGGGCGACCTCGACTTCTACGCCGGGGAGTTCGAGCGGACCGGCCTGCGCGGGGCGTTGAGCCGGTACCGGAACATGGACCGCGACTGGGACGACATGGCCGGCTTCGACGGAGCCCCCCTCCCCCAGCCCTCGCTGTACATCGGCGGCGCCCGCGACGCTGCCACCAGCTGGCTGGCGGCGGCGATCGAGGCCCACCGCACGACGCTGCCCGGGCTCACCTCCTCACGCGTCCTGGAGGGCTGCGGTCACTGGATCCAGCAGGAGCGGCCGACCGAGACCAACCGGCTCCTGACCGACTGGCTCGCCACCCTGTAGGACCGGCTCCCGAGCGGCTGCCGATTGGCAGTTGGAAATCAAAGCGGAATGCCGCGCTATCGATCGGCCGGGCAAAGTCCCGCACCGTGCGCGCATCTCGATTCACCGCATCCCCTCGCCTGCGCCACGGTGCGCGTCGAGGTCGGTCGCACGCCGCGGCGATGTCCGCCGACCGCCTAGCGCCCCGCGATTCCGCGCCGCCTTTCCCCGGATATCCCGATGGGTGACGCAGGATTTCTTGGGAGCAAATCCCCGTCCCCCACAGGTCGAATGCGGCGAGGTCCAGGCACGGGAATTCTCGCCGGGACCGCGTGATTGCAACCGGCGCATTGCTTGCACGTGAACACGTCGGGGCCGGGAGGAAAAGGGCCGCGCCGAGAGCTCCCCGTGGTCCAGACCTACGTCTCTCGCACAGACGTGCCGGAAGCCGGATCGCGACCACGCCGGAGCCCGTCCCGACACTCCGGCGCGACCGGCCCCCGACATCCGCCCGCTGCGCGGGAGTTCGGCGCACCTCCGCGCGCCCGGGACGGCCCCGTCGGCCGCCGGTGGACCGTGATCCACGACCCGGAGCGGACACGAGTACGAGCAACGCGCCGTGTGTTGCCGGTTCGTGATCATCCATCAGGCGGGCAGGGTAGGGATTCGGCCATCCCATCCGCCACTTGCTGATCGACGTCCTCACAGGTCACACGGCATGCGCCTGTCACCAGGGGACCCTCGGAGGGAGACCCGCGGATGGCGCCGTCTTCGCAGCTTGACCGCAACTTGTACACATCACCTCTCCGGACGGCCTGCGATGGTCTAGATTGACCCGCGTGCTCCAGATACTTGGACACCGGGCGACAAATGACGATCTATTGTTTTGGTGCGACACACAGCGACACACAGCCGGCTGCCGTATCCTCTGCGCCGGACGTGACAGTGATCGATTCCTTGAGCTCGAGGGGGGCGCAGGGAACATCCGGGACTTCTACGACTTCCCGCACACCTCGCGACTCTGGTAGAACATGCGGGTCCGCCACCCGTAGATGAGTGTCGAAGCAAAGCTGCAATACCTGATATGCCACATTCGGGGGGCGGGTCCTCCCGTGGGATTAAACAGTGCGAGGCAAAGAAGCCGGAGCACTGGCGACCTGGGGGGGTCCTGTGCAGCAGAGGGAATTAGCCAGCCCGTTTCCGGCAGCGCGCGGGCGGTCGGCGAACGGGTCTATCAGTCGCCCCGCCATGGACTGGGAGCAGCGGTACCGACGGACCGTCATCACCACCGACACGGTGACGACAGCGGTCGTCGTCACCGCCATCGGCGCCTTCTTCGGGGCCAGGGACGCGGCCAACTGGCATGAGAAATGGGGAATCCTCGCATTCGGCACCGAGCTGTTGGTGCTGGCCTCCATGACGGTCGGCCGGTCGTGGGCGCCGGCCGTACTCGGCCAGGGCGCCGAGGAGTTCCGCCGGCTCGGGCGCTCGCTGTTCGCGACGGCCGTCGTGCTGGCGCTCGGCGGGATCGCCCTCACCTCCACCAACATCAAGCTCTGGATCTTCGTGGCGACCCCCGCGATCGCGGTCGTCACCATGATCGCCCGCTACGTGCTGCGCCTGTGGTTGCACAAGCAGCGCAAGGAGGGCCGCTGCCTGCGGCCGGTGCTCGCCGCCGGCAGCCCGGCCACCGTGCTCGACCTGATCACCAGAGTGCGCAAGTTCCCGCACCTCGGTTGGCGGGTGGACGCGGTGTGCACGCCGGACGGTCTCGGCTTCGACGGTGACCAGCTGGCCGGAGTACCGGTCGTGGGACGCCTGTCGGACGTACCGAGCCACGTGCAGCGCGACGGCTACCGCGTCGTCGCGGTCACACCGGACCCGCACTGGTCGCCGAACCGGCTCCAGCGACTGGCGTGGAACCTCGAGGGCAGCGACGCCGACATGGTGGTGGCGCCCGTGCTCATGGAGGTGGCCGGCCCGCGGCTGCACGTCGACGGGGTTCTCGGGATCCCGCTGTTGCGGGTCACGATGCCGATCTTCACCGGTGGTCGTCGGGCGATCAAGGAGGTCGTCGACCGCATGGGCGCGGCGCTCCTGTTGATGCTCTTCGCGCCGCTCATGCTGCTCGTCGGGGCCCTCGTCCTGCTGGACAGCCGGGGCGGGGTGCTCTACTACCAGCGCCGGGTGGGCAAGGACGGCCGCGAGTTCACCATCGTCAAGTTCCGCACCATGGTCGCCGGGGCCCACCGGACGCGGGCGGAACTGGCCGACCGCAACGAAGGCGCGGGCCTGTTGTTCAAGCTCCGCCGGGACCCGCGGGTGACCCGGGTGGGCACGGTGCTGCGCCGGTACTCGATCGACGAGCTCCCGCAGCTCTTCAACGTGCTCACCGGTTCGATGTCGCTCGTCGGTCCGCGACCCCCGCTCCCGGAGGAGTCCGCCGCCTACGGCCCGGACATCCGGCGGCGGCTGTTGGTCAAGCCCGGTCTCACCGGCCTCTGGCAGGTGAGCGGGCGCAGTGACCTGCCGTGGGAGGAGGCGGTGCGGTTGGACCTCCGGTACGTGGAGGACTGGTCGCTCGCCCTCGACACGGTGATTTTGTGGAAGACCCTCCGCGCGGTGCTCCAGGGGCAGGGGGCGTACTGATGCGCGGCGGGTTCAGTCAGGTCAGTGGGCGGTTGGCAGGCCAAGAGGGCCTGTTGAGGGGGAGGAACGGGTCATGAAGGTCAGTGTCTTAGGTCTCGGTTACGTGGGCTGCGTGTCAGCCGCGTGCCTGGCCAGTCTGGGCCACGAGGTCATCGGCGTCGACGTCAGCCAGGTGAAGGTCGACCTGGTCAACGCCGGCAAGGCCCCGGTGGTCGAGGAGAAGATCGGCGAGCTCATCGCCGAGGTCGTGCGCAGCGGGGCGCTGCGCGCCACCGGCGACGTCCGCGAGGCGATCATGAACAGCGACGTGTCGCTGGTCTGCGTCGGCACGCCCTCGGAGCCCAACGGCAGTCTGTGCACCACCTACTTGGAGCGGGTCACCGAGGAGATCGGTGCCGCGGTGGCCGAGCGCGGCGGGCGGCAGACCGTCGTGTTCCGCAGCACCATGCTGCCGGGCACCTGCTTGAACCTGCTGGTGCCGATCCTGGAGAAGCACGCCGGCGGGACGGCCGGCGTGGACTTCGGCGTCGCGGTCAACCCGGAGTTCCTGCGCGAGGGCACGAGCGTGCGGGACTTCTTCGACCCGCCCAAGACGGTCATCGGGCAGATCGACGAGGCCAGTGGTGACGTGGTCGCGGCGCTGTACGACGGGCTGCCGGGCGAGGTGTTCCGGGTGCCGATCCCGACCGCGGAGGCCATCAAGTACGCGGACAACGCGTTCCACGGCCTCAAGATCGGCTTCGCGAACGAGCTGGGCTCCATCTGCCAGGCGCTCGGGGTGGACTCGTACCAGGTGATGGACGTGTTCCTGGCCGACCGCAAGTTGAACATCAGCCCGGCCTACCTGCGGCCCGGCTTCGCCTTCGGCGGCTCCTGCCTCCCCAAGGACCTGCGCAGTCTGGTCCACGCGGCGCAGCAGGCCGACGTCGCGGTGCCGATCCTCGCCCACGTCCTGCCGTCCAACGCCGAACACCTGCGGCGGGCGGTGGAGTTGGTCGAGGCCACCGGCAAGCGCCGGGTGGGCATCTTCGGGCTGTCCTTCAAGCCCGGCACCGACGACCTGCGCGAGAGCCCGCTCGTCGAGCTGGCGGAGCGGCTCTTCGGCAAGGGGTACGACCTGCGGATCTACGACCCCAACGTGAACCTCTCCCGGCTGCTCGGCGCGAACCGGGAGTACGTCGAGACGCGGCTGCCGCACCTCGCCAAGCTCCTCGCGGAGTCCGTCGACGAGGTGCTCGACCACGCCGAGGTGTGCCTGGTGGGGACCGGCGACCCGGCCGTGCTCTCGGCCCTGCCGCACGGCGACGGCCCCGTGATCATCGACCTCGTCCACCTCCCCGACGCCGACGTGCGCCGGGCCGAACCGGGATACGTGGGCCTTGCTTGGTAACGCGAGCGGCGGCGTCGGCCGGGGCCGACGCGCGCTGATCCTGGTGGAGAACCTCTCGGTCCCCTTCGACCGGCGGGTGTGGCAGGAGTGCACGACCCTGCGCGACGCGGGGTGGACCGTGCACGTCATCTGCCCCCAGGGCGAGAAGCGGGACACCGAGCCCGAGGTCGAGATCGACGGGGTGCGGATCCACCGCTACCCGCTGCGCGCCGCCACCGGCGGGCCCGCCGGATACCTGCGCGAGTACGGCACGGCGCTGTGGCACACGCTGCGCCTGGCCCGCAAGGTCGGCCCCGTCCACGTGGTGCACGCCTGCAACCCGCCGGACCTGCTGTTCCTGCCCGCCCTGTGGTTGAAGCGGCGCGGTTCGCGGTTCGTCTTCGACCAGCACGACCTGGTGCCCGAGCTGTACCTCTCCCGGTTCAACCGGGGCAAGGACCTGCTCTACCGCGCGGTGTGCGCGCTGGAGCGGCGCACCTACCGGGCCGCGGACGTCGTGCTCGCCACGAACGAGAGCTACCGGGACGTCGCGCTGGCGCGCGGCGGCCGGAAGCCGTCGGACGTCTTCGTGGTCCGCAGCGCGCCCGACACCAAGCGGTTCCAACCGGTACCGGCCGAGGAGGAGTTGAAGAAGGGCAAGCCCCATCTGCTGTGCTACCTCGGCGTCATGGGCCCGCAGGACGGCGTCGACTACGCCCTGCGCTCGCTGGCGAAGCTGCGCGACCAGTTCGGACGGACGGACTGGCACGCGGTGTTCATCGGCGGCGGCGACACCTTCGACGCCATGGTGGAGCTGTCCCGCACGCTCGGGCTCTCGGAGCACGTGCAGTTCACCGGTCGCATACCCGACGCCGACCTGGCGCGCTACCTCTCCACCGCGGACGTCTGCCTCTCCCCCGATCCGCACAATCCGCTCAATGACGTGTCCACCATGAACAAGGTCCTCGAGTACATGGTGATGGGCCGCCCGATCGTCTCCTTCGACCTCCGCGAAGCGCGGGTCTCCGCGGCCGAGGCCGCCGTCTACGCACCCGCGAACGACGAGGCCGAGTTCGCCCGGCTCATCGCGCTGCTGCTGGACGACCCGGAGAAGCGGACCCGGATGGGGAAGATCGGCCAGGAGCGGATCGGCGGTCCGCTCGCCTGGCGGAACTCGCAGGCATCGCTGCTCGCCGCCTACGCCCGCGCCTGCCGGGACCGCGGTCCGGTGCCGGTGGCGGGCGCACGGCACGGGCACGAGGGAGACCGCACCGTTGAGTGATGACACGATACGGCTGGTCACGATCGGCCGGATTACCCGTAGGCGCTGGCGGCTGCTCACCATCCTCACGGTGGTGGGTGCGCTGCTCGGCTACGGCACCTCCATGCTGTTCCCGGCCCGCTACACGACGTCCGCGTCGGTGTTGCTGCCGGGGGCGTGGCAGGAGCGCGAGTTGATGACCCAGGCGCAGATCGCCACCAGTTCGGTGGTGGTCGACCGCGCGGCGGCCACCCTGCGCTGGCCCGGGGTGAGCGGCCGGCAGCTGCGGGAGCAGGTGACCGCCACCGCCTCCGACGGGAACATCATCAACATCGCGGGCACGGCGGACACCCCGGAGCGCGCGCAGAAGCTCGCCGACCAGGTGGCGCAGCAGTTCGTCTCGTTCGCGGCGCGGATAGCGGGCGCGGGCGCCGACCCCGAGGCGGCGTCGCAGCCCGAGGCGCTGCGCCAGATGGTGGTGCAGACCAGCCGCCGCATCAACGAGCTGGCCGATGCGACCGGTCCGGGGCAGTCGGTGGAGAGCGTGCAGACCCGCACGGAGCTGGCGAAGCTGCGCACCGCGCTGCAGGAGGCCGTGACCAAGCTGGACCAGGTCAACCCGGCCGCGGGCAAGGCCAACATGGTCGTCATGGGCGCGGCGGTCCGGCCGACGGGCGAGGCACCGCCGACGCGGATGCAGCTCATCGTCGGTGGGGCGCTGCTGTTCTTCCTCGTCGGGGTCATCGGTCATCTGGCCGCCGCCCGGATGAGCCGCCGGCTGCGCGGCGAGGCGGAGATCGCCGCGGCGCTGGGTGCGACGGTGCTGGGCAGCGTCGACGTACCGGGCGAGGCCGTCGCGCGCGGGGCGAAGGACGGTGGCTCGCGGGCCCGGATCCGCGGGCTGCTGGGCCTGGACGTCCGGTGGGACGCCCCGCCTCCGCAGGCCTCCGGCGACGAGGCCAGCCGACAGCTGCGCTACCGGCGGGTGTGTGCCCGTCTGAATGAGCAACTACCGTCTACGGCAAGGCTGTTACTGGTGGTTCCGGAGGGCGACGGGGTCGCGCGGCGGGCCGCTGAACAGCTCGCCGCCGAGGCCGGGGGCGCTCCGCCGCTGCGGGTGGTGGAGGTCCCGGTGTCCCGGCCGATGCTGCCGGACGGCGGCGAGGAGTACGGCGCGCTGGTCGTCCTCAGCGCGGGCAGCTGGACCGCGGGGGAACTCACCGGTATCGCGGGGGCGTGCGCGGACGCCGAGCAGGAGGTCGTCGGCGCGGTGCTCGCCGACGTGGTCCGGGCCCGTCCGGCGCGGTCCGCCGGGGACCCTTCGGACGACATCACATCGGCGAGCGCGGTTGACTACGACACGGCAGGACGTTCAGGGTGACGACGAGTACGGGTTCCGAGCCGTCGGCCGCGGCTCCGCTGCTGGACCTGCAGGCGCTGGTGGTCGCGGTGCGCAGGCGCCGCCGCCTCTGGTCCTCCATGGCACTGTTGGGGATGCTCCTGGGCGCGGCCGTCGCGGTGCTGATGCCGCCGCCGCCGACCGCGGTGACGAAGGTGCTGGTCGCGCACCAGGCGGACCAGCCGAACGACCCGGGGACGCTGATCCGCACCGACGCCGCGCTGCTGCAGACGACGCAGATCGCGGGCAGGGCCCTGAAGTCCCTGAAGTCGGCGCAGACGCCGGAAGACTTCATGAAGGACTACGCGGGCATCGGGCTGACCAACAACCTGCTGCAGATCACCGTCACGGGTGAGAGCGACGCGCAGGCGGTGGCCCGGGCCAAGGCGTTGGCCGAGGCCTTCGTCGCGGACCACGTGCAGCGCATCCAGGCGACCGCGGACGCGGAGGCCAAGACGCTGCTCGATCAGCGCGACCGCATGCAGACCGAGCTCGCCCAGGTCAACAAGTCGATCGGGGACGCCCCGCAGCAGAGCGGGCCGAAGGCCTCGGCGAACACGGAGTCGCTGTACGCCCGTCGGGCCGAACTGACGGCGCGGATCACCGACTTCGGCCAGCGGGCCGCGGAGGCGCGCGTCGGCACCCCGCAGCTCATCTCGGGCACGCAGGTCGTGGACGCGCCGCGCACGGTGCGGGTCTCCCTGCCCAAGACCGCCGCGACCAACGCCGCGGTGGGGCTCGTCCTCGGGCTCGTCCTCGGGCTGGTGGTGGCCGCGATCGGCACGGTGGTGGCGGACCGGCCGGTGCTGCGGCGCGACATCGCGGGGAGCCTCGGCGCCTCGATCATCTCGGAGCTCCCCCGCCGGTCGCCGTGGCTGTGGCGGCGCAAGCGGATCCGGGCGGCGCGCGAACGGCTCACCGCGTCCCTGGCGCGTACCGTGCGCGGCTCCGCGGAGCCCCTGTCCCTGCTGGAGCTGGGCTGCGCGCGCGGTGCGAGCCTGATCGCCCTGGACCTCGCCGGGGCGCTGGGGGCGCAGGAACCGGTGGTCGTCGTCGACGGTCTGCCGGGCTCGCAGCTCTCGGGCCGCAAGCCGAAGCCGGGCGACCCCACCGTGGTCAGCGGCGGGGGCGGCGCGGCCGAGTCGCACCAGGGGCGCCGGATCGGGGTCGGCTCGGTGGCGCCCGGCACCGCGTGGACCGACCTCCAGTACCTGGGCACCCAGACCGTCCTGGTCGTGCGCGCCGGCCACGGCAGCGTGGCCTGGCTGCACACCGTGGCGCGACAACTCGCGGACCAGCGCATACCGGTGGTCGGCGTGGTGCTGATCGATCCCGATCCGCGGGACCGGACCGACGGCACGCTGTGGGACGGGCCGCGGTCCGCGCCACGCGGCCGGAGCGAGCGACCGGCCCGGCAGAACGGGACGGAACGGGCGCCGACGGAGCTGCAGTCATGGGCACGAGTACCGGACATCGACCAGGAAGCGCGGTAGTACATGTGTGGCATCGCAGGCACGTATCGCTGGCCGGACGGGAAGGTCGTGACCGACCGGCTCACCGATACCCTCGCCCATCGCGGGCCGGACGGGGCGGGCCGGTACAGCCACCCCGTCGGTGACGGCGAGGTGCACCTCGGGCACCGTCGGCTGGCCATCATCGACCTGTCCGAGACGGGCGCCCAGCCGATGGTCTCGGACGGTCTCGTCCTGACGTACAACGGCGAGCTGTACAACGCGCCGGAGCTGCGCGCCGAGTTGGTGGCCGCCGGGGTCCGCTTCCGCGGCACCTCCGACAGCGAGGTGCTGTTGGAGGCGTGGCGGCGCTGGGGCACGGACTGCCTGCCGCGGCTGCGCGGCATGTTCGCCTTCGGCGTCTTCGACGAGCGGACCGGCGAGCTGGTGCTCGCCCGCGACCAGCTGGGCATCAAGCCGCTCTTCCTGCTGCGGCGCGGCGAAGGGCTGGTGTTCGCCTCCGAGCTCAAGGCGCTCGCCGCCGCCACCGGCGGGTCGATGGAGGTGGACCACGCGGCGTTGGTGGCCTCCCTGCTGTACTACTGGGTGCCGGATTCGCGCTGCGCGCTGCGCGGGGCGGAGAAGTTGGCGCCGGGGAGCTGGCTGCGGTGCCGGCCCGACGGCCGGGTGGAGCGCGGCCGGTTCTGGAACCTGCGGGACGTCGCCTCGGAGGGCCGGGACCGGGCCCGCAGCGGCGAGCTGCCGGACCTGGCCGCCGTCATCGAGGACTCGACGCGCCGGCACCTGCTGTCGGACGTGCCGGTGGCGACCTTCCTCTCCGGCGGGCTGGACTCCAGCTACCTGACCGCGCTGGCCGCCCGGGACCACCCCGGGATCTCCGCCTACACGATCGGTTTCCGCGCCGAGGACGCCAAGTTCGAGGCGATGCCGGACGACCTGCGCTACGCCCGGCAGGTGGCCGAGCGGTTCGGCGTCGATCTGCACGAGATCGAGATCGCTCCGAACGTGCTCGAGATGCTGCCGCAGATGACGTACCACCTGGACGAGCCGATCGGCGACCCCGCGGCGATCAACACCTTCCTGATCTGCTCGGCCGCGCGCGAGGCCGGGGTCAAGGTGATGCTCTCGGGGATGGGCGCCGACGAGCTGTTCGCGGGGTACCGCAAGCACCTGGCCAACGTGCTCGCGCTGCGCTACCAGCGGGTTCCGCGCCCGCTGCGGCGCGGGGTGTACGCGGCCGTGGACCGGCTGCCGGTGGCCTCGGCCCGCCGGGGGTACCGGTCGGTGCGGTTCGCGAAGCGCTTCCTCTCCTTCGCCGACCTGCCGGAGGAGACGGCGTTCCGGCGCAGCTACACCATGTACGACCAGGAGGAACTGCTCGCGCTGATCGATCCGGACCTGGCCGGGACGGTCGACGACGTGTTGACCGAGCACGCGGACGTCTACGAGGACAACGACCTCGACGACTTCGTCAACCGGATGTGCCTGGGCGACGCCAGGATGTTCCTGCCGGGGCTGAACCTCGCCTACACGGACCGCTCCAGCATGGCCGCGTCGACCGAGGTACGGGTGCCGTACGTGGACGTCGAGGTGGTCAGGGCCGCCTTCGCCGTGCCGGGCGACCGCAAGATCGTCGGGCGGCAGGGCAAGGCCGTGCTCAAGGAGGCGGCCACCTCGATCCTGCCCCGGGAGATCGTGTACCGGCCCAAGGGCCTCTTCAGCGCTCCGCTGCGCGCCTGGATGAGCCGCGACCTGGCGCCGCTGGTGCGCGAGGTGGTGAACGACGGCGTGCTGGTCAACTCCGGTTTCCTGCGCCGCGACGCGCTGGCGCGGATGGTGGCCGAGGACGCCTCCGGGCAGCGGGACTTCTCCAAACACCTGTGGCACGTGTTGACCCTGGAGTACTGGTATCGCAACGCGACCTCTGGGTCCGGTCAGGGCAGTCGGTGAACGGCACGGCAATTTCCAAGGAGTTCGCGTGAAGCAAGTGGTGCAGAACTACAAGAGCGGCGAGTTGGCGGTACTGGACGTGCCGGTGCCCGGCTGCAAGCCGGGTGGTGTGCTGGTGCGCACGGCCTACTCGCTGATCTCGACCGGGACCGAGATGATGAAGGTCTCCGAGGCCAGCATGTCGATGCTGGGCAAGGCCCGGTCCCGGCCGGACCAGGTGGCCAAGGTGGTGCAGAGCGTGGCCACCAACGGGGTGGCCGCCACCTACCGCAAGGTGAACAACCAGCTGGATTCCTACACGCCGCTGGGCTACTCGCTGTGCGGGGTGGTCGAGCAGGTGGGCGCCGGTGTCGACGACGTGGCCGTCGGCGATCTGGTGGCCTGCGCGGGCAACGAGCACGCGCTGCACGCCGAGTTGAACTGGGTGCCCAAGAACCTCTACTCCCGGCTCCCGGACGGACTCGCCCCGCGGCACGCGGCCTTCGGTACGGTCGGGTCGATCGCGATGCAGGGCGTGCGGCAGGGCGAGTCCCAGCTCGGCGAGGTGGCCCTGGTCATCGGCCTCGGGCTGATCGGGCAGCTGGTGGTGCAGCTGCTGACCGCGTCCGGGGTCCGGGTCATCGGGGCCGACCCCGATCCGGTGCGCTGCGAGCTCGCCGCGAGCCTGGGCGCCGCGGCCTGCGGCGATCCCGGTTCCGCGGCGGTGGAGTCGGCCGTCGCCGACCTCACCGGCGGTCACGGGGTGGACCAGGTGTACCTGGCCGCCGGCGGCGGCAGCAACCAGCCCGTGGAGCTGGCCGCCCGGTTGAGCCGGGACCGGGGCCGGGTCATCGACATCGGCAAGTGCCGGCTGGACCTGCCGTGGAACGCGTACTACGAGAAGGAACTGGACGTCCGCTTCTCCCGCAGCTACGGCCCCGGGCGCTACGACCCCGGGTACGAGCTGGAGGGGCGGGACTATCCGATCGGGTACGTGCGCTGGACCGAGCGCCGCAACCTGGCGTGCTTCCTCGACCTGATGGCCCGCGGCAGCGTCGACGTGGAGCCCCTGATCTCGCACATCGCCGACTTCGAGGACGCCGTCAAGACCTACCAGCGCCTCAAGGACGGCGAACTCAAGGCCGTGGCGGTGCTGTTCGAGTATCCCGAGCAGGCCGTGGAGGGCCGGGCCGCGGCCCCGTCGGTGACGGTGCCCGCGGTGCCGAGCAGCCGTCGGTCGGCGGCGCCGTCCCGGTCCGCCGCGGCTCCGGTGCGCCTCGCGTTCGTCGGCGCGGGGAACTACGCGACGTCCATGCTGCTGCCGCACCTGGCGGAGCGCGCCGGTGTCACGCTGTCGACGGTCGTCACCACGACGGCGCTGTCCGGGGCCAACGCGCAGCGGAAGTTCGGCTTCGGCTCGGCGACCACCGACCTGGACGCCGTGCTCGGCGACCCGGCGATCGACGCCGTGTTCGTGGTCACGCGGCACAGCTCGCACGCCGACCTGACCCGCAAGGCGCTGCTCGCCGGCAAGACGGTGTTCGTGGAGAAGCCCCTGGCCCTCGACCAGGACGAGCTGGCCGGTGTGCTCGCGGCGGTGGAGGAGTCGGGCAACGACCGGCTGCAGGTGGGCTTCAACCGGCGTTTCGCGCCGATCCTGCGGGAGGCGAAGCAGCAGTTCGGCACCCGCGGTGGTCCGGCGAGCCTGCGCTACCTGGTCAACGCGGGCCAGCTCGGGCAGGGCAGCTGGTACCTGCAACAGGGCACCGAGGGGACGCGGTTCGCGGGTGAGGGCGGCCACTTCATCGACACGGCCAGCTGGTTGCTCGGCTCCGACCCGGTCTCGGTGTACGCGGCCGCGACCTCCGGCAACGAGGACCTCCAGGTCGTCATGCGCTACCCGGACGGTTCCACCGCCACCCTGAGCTACGTGACGACCGGCGCCCCCGGCTTCCCCAAGGAGACGCTGGACCTGGTCGCCGACGGCAAGGTGCTCCGGCTCGACGACTTCGTGCGGGCCTCGGTGTACGCCCGCAAGCGGTGGGTCAGCTCGCGGCTGCCCAAGGCCCGGGACAAGGGCCAGTCCGCCGAGCTCGCCGCCTTCATCAAGGCCGTGCGGACCGGTGGCCCGATGCCGGTGCCGCTGGAGTCCCTGGTCGCCACCACGGCGGCGACCCTCGCCGTCCAGGCCAGTCTGGCGGGCGGCGCGCCGGTGAGCTTGGCGGGGCCCCGATGACCATGAGCCCCGCGTGGTACCTGCGGCGGCTGTCCCGGATGGGCCCGCAGGAGGTCGGTGGCCGGGTCGCCGACACGGTGCGGCGGCGCCGGTGGCGCACCGCGCCGCCGACCGGCCGCCCGGTGACGGGCGCCCGTTTCACCGCGGTGCTGCCCGCCGGGGCGCTCGCCGCGGTGGCTCCGGACGCCGCGAAGCGGCTCGTCGTACAGGCGGACCGGCTGATGGCCGGGCACGCCGAGTACTTCGGGGTGGAGCGCGACGACCTGGTCGACCCGGACTGGTGGTACGACCCGAAGACCGGGCGCCGGGCACCGGCCGGGTACGCCTTCGACGTGCCCTACCGCAGCGAGGAGGCGGTCGGGGACATCAAGCAGATCTGGGAGCCGTCCCGGCACCAGCACCTCACCGTGCTCGCGGCCGCCTACGCGGTCACCGGGGACGAGCGGTACGCCGAGCGGGTGGCCGCACACCTGCGGTCGTGGTGGGAGGTCAACCCGCCGCTGCGCGGTGTGCACTGGATCAGCGGCATCGAGCTGGGCATCCGGCTGCTGTCCTGGGTGTGGGTGCGCCGGTTGCTCGACGGCTGGTCCGGTGCGGCCGCCCTCTTCGAGGGCAACCCGGTGGCGCTGGAACAGATCTGGCACCACCAGCGGTGGCTGGCCGCCTTCCCCAGCCGGGGTTCCTCGGCGAACAACCACGTCATCGCCGAGACCGCCGGGCAGTTCGCCGCGGCCTGCGCCTTCGACTGGTTCCCCGACTCGGCGCGCTGGCGCTCCGGTGCGCTGCGGTCGCTGGAGCGGCACCTGCGGAGCAACACCTTCCACTCCGGCCTGAACCGCGAGTTGGCCACCGAGTACCACGGGCTGGTCCTGGAGCTCGGGCTGGCCGCGCTGGCCGAGGCGGACGCGGCCGGTGTGCCGGTCCCCGCGACGGTGCGGGTGGTGCTGCTGCGGATGACGGACGCGCTCGCCGCCATCGTGGACGGTCGGCTGCGGCCCCCGCGCCAGGGGGACGCGGACGACGGACACGGCCTGATCGTGGACGGCGCGGGCACCGACCGCTGGGCCTCGCTGCTGGCCACCGGGGAGGCCGTCTACGGCCGGCTCCCCTGGTGGCCGGAGGCGGGCGGCACGGACGTGCGCACCCCGCTGCTGGCCGCCCTCATCCGGTCGTACCCGGAGCCGGGGGGCGCTGCGGCGGTGCGGCGCCCGGCGCGGCGCCCGGCCCACTTCGCCGACGCGGGGATGACGATCCTGCGCGGTCCGGGGGAGATCTGGTGCCGCTGCGACGGGGGCCCGCACGGTTTCCTGTCGATCGCCGCGCACGGTCACGCGGACGCGCTGTCCGTGGAGGTCCGCCACGACGGGGTCGACGTACTGGCCGACCCGGGGACGTACTGCTACCACGGGGAGCCGCGGTGGCGGGAGTACTTCCGCTCGACGCTCGGGCACAACACCCTGCAGTTGGACGGCGCCGACCAGTCCGTCTCCGGCGGCCCGTTCCTGTGGACCCGACAGGCCCGCACCAAGGTGGTGGCCGCGGACACGTCCGACGCCGGTGTCGGGGGGACCTCCCGCTGGTGCGCCGAGCACGACGGGTACGGGCCCTCGGTCCACCGGCGCCGGGTCGAGCTGATCGGCGCGCGCAAGGAGGTGCGGGTGGTCGACGAGGTGCACGGCCCGAGCCGGACGGCGCAGCTGGCCTTCCACCTGGGCCCGGCGATCGTCGCGGAGCTGGTGGGGCACCGGGCCGTGCTCACGTGGACCCGGGACGGCGAGGAGCGCTCCGCCGTGCTCGACCTGCCCGGGCAGCTGTCCTGGCGGGCGCACCGGGGTGAGAGCGATCCGCCGCTGGGCTGGTACTCCGCCGGTTTCGGCCGCAAGGAACCCGCCACCACGCTGATCGGCACCGGCGGCGCCGACGGCGCGCAGGCGTTCATCACCGTACTCACGTTCCGGGACTAGGGAGGAGGGGTCTTGATCAAGAGGGGGCACTGGGCGATGCCGACGGCGCAGCTGTTGCTGGTCCTGCTCGCGGTGACCGGCTGCACGAGCACGCCGGACGACGGGTCGGACTCGTCCGGGAAGTCGCCCGCTTCCGGCGCGCCCTCCTCCGGGGCGGCCGCCACGCCCGTGGCCCGGGTGTGCGACAAGCCCTCGGGCGGTCCGGCGCAGGCTCCGGCGGGCGCGGTGTCGGTCGACCCCGCGGTCGTCAACGACCTGGCGGCGAAGACCAAGAGCAGCCCCCCGAAGACCACGTTCTGGATCGCGCCGGGGACGCACAAGCTCGATCCGGACCGCTTCGCCCAGGTCATCCCCAAGGACGGGGACATCTATCTCGGCGCGCCGGGCGCGGTGCTCGACGGCCAGAAGAGCAACCAGTACGCCTTCGGCGGCGGCGCGGCCGACGTGACCATCCGGTTCCTGACGGTGCAGGGCTTCATCGCGCCGCAGAACGAGGGCGTGGTCAACCACGACTCGGCCGACGGGTGGGTGATCGAGCACGCGACGGTCCAGCACAACTCGGGCGCCGCGCTGATGGCCGGCGCCCGCCAGCAGGTCCGTGCCAACTGCCTGCGCGGCAACGGGCAGTACGGCCTGAACGCCTACAAGTCCGGCGACCCGATCACCCACCTGGTGGTGGAGGGCAACGAGATCGTGGGCAATGACACGGACGACTGGGAGAAGCGCCAACCCGGGTGCGGATGCACCGGAGGCGTGAAGTTCTGGGCGGTCAACGGCGCCGACGTGCGGGGCAATTGGGTGCACGACAACCGCGGACCCGGGATCTGGGCGGACACCAACAACAACGACTTCCGCATCGAGGAGAACGTGCTGGAGGCCAATGACGGCGCCGCGCTGATCTACGAGACCAGCTACAACGCGGTCATCCGCAAGAACACGATCCGGCGGAACAACTGGGTCGAGGGACGCAAGAAGGCCAATGACGGCGACACCTTCCCCTTCGCGACCGTCTACTTGTCGGAATCCGGTGGCGAACCGCGCGTCCCGGCCCGCACGGACAAGATCGAGGTGTACGAGAACCTGTTCGAGAACAACTGGTCCGGGATCACCCTGTGGGAGAACGCGGACCGGTTCTGCAACAGCCCGGCCAACACCTCCTCCGGTGACTGCACCCTGCTGGTGAAGTCCATCGCCAGCTGCGCGCAGCCCGCGATCGCCGGCGCGCCGCTCTACTCCGACTGCCGGTGGAAGACCCAGCGGGTGGACATCCACCACAACCGTTTCGTCCTGGACACCTCCGTCGTCGGGTGCGCGGTGAAGTGCGGCCGCATGGCGGTGCTGGCCAACTACGGGACGTACCCGGACTGGTCCCCGTACAAGGGCGAGCCGGTGGCGGAGGCCATCACCCGCGAGCAGCAGAACCGCTGGCACGACAACGTCTACTCCGGGCCGTGGAGCTTCATCGCCCACGACCCGAGCCGGGAGCTCGACTTCGCGCAGTGGCAGGGCGCGCCGTACCAGCAGGACGCGGGCAGCACCTTCGCGCCGCAGGACGGTGGTTGAGATGGCCGCGGATGCCACGCTCGACGGGCCGGCGGACCGCGCGGACGCCGCGGGGGATCGCGGCGACACCGAGGTGCGTCGCGCGGGCGCGCCGAAGGGCGTCGCCATCGCCTGGGGGCTGCTGATACTCAACACCTTGGGCTCCGCGGGGGCGAAGACCATCGTGCCGCTGCCCCGGTCCCTCATCCAGATGGCCACGATGGGCTCGCTGGTGGCCGCCTTCGCGCTGGCGCTGCTGCTCAACCTCCGGCTGCGGGTGCGCGCCAGTGCCTTCCTGCTGCTGCTCACCCTGCTGCTGGTGCCGAGCGTGATCTCCAGCGTGAACCTGGAGTCCGGCTTCGGCGCCCTGTTCCGCTGCACCCGCCTCGCGCTCTTCGTCGGTACCCTGTGGCTGCTCAGCCGCTGGTGGGACGGTGACGACCGGTTCGTGCGCCACCACATCCGGCTGTACTTCGCGGTGCTCGCGTCGGTCGCCGCGGGCCTGCTCATCTCTCCGGGCGCGGCCCTGCCGGACCTCTACGGCGGGCGGCTGGTGGGCGCGTTGTGGCCGCTGACCCCGCCGCAGATCGGCCAGTACGCCGCGGTGATCATCGGGCTGACCGTGCTGCTCCTGCTGGGTCGGCGGACCAGCGGCGCCAGCGCGGCGGGGGTCATCGTGCCCTCGTTCGTCCTGCTCGCCCTGACCCACACCCGGACGGCGACGCTCGGCCTGCTGGTCGGGCTGGTGCTGGCGATCGGTTCGCTCGTGCTGACCAGCGCCGCGGCCCGCCGGTTCTTCGCCTGGGCGGTGGTGATCTCCACCTTCGTCGCCGTGGTGCTCAACTCCGCGCTCCAGGCGTGGTTCCTGCGCGGACAGAGCCAGGAGAACTTCTCCAACCTCACGGGTAGGGCCAAGGTCTGGGACGCGCTGCTGGCCGCCCCCCGGACGACCCTGCAGGAGCTGTTCGGCGCGGGCCTGGGCGACAAGTCCTTCGGCGGGCTGCCGATCGACAACAGCTGGCTGGCCGTCTACAACGAGCAGGGCATGGTCGGCACCGCTCTGGTGGCGGCCGCCATCATCGTGCTGGGCGGCGTCGCGCTGCTGCGCCCGCCCTCGCTCCAGCGGGCCTGCGCGATCTTCCTGGTCAGCTACTGCTCGATCGCCTCCTACACCGAGGCCGGGCTGGGCGACGCCTCGCCGTACCTGCTGCACCTGACCGTCGCCGCCTCCTTGCTGGCGGCGCCCGCCACGGCCGCCGCCCCGTCGGCGCCCACGGCCTCGGCCGCGCGCCGACGCCTGCCCCACTGGACCCGGACTTCGGAGGTGAAATGAACATGCACGTTCTCGTGGTGCACAACCGGTACGCGTCGGCGCAGCCGAGCGGGGAGAACAAGGTCGTCGACCAGGAGGTCGCGCTGCTGCGCGGGGCCGGTCACCGGGTCGAGGTGTTCGAGCGGCGCAGTGACGACATCGGCGGCCGCTCCCTGGTGTCCAAGGCCGCGATCCCGTTGCTGGTTCCGTGGAACCCGGCGGTCCGCACGGAGCTCACCGCCAGGCTGCGCGCCGATCGGCCGGACGTGGTGCACGTCCACAACGTCTTCCCGCTGCTGTCCCCCGCGGTGCTGGCCGCCTGCGCCGACGCCGGGGTGCCCGCCGTCGCCACCCTGCACAACTACACGCAGGTCTGCCCGCCCGGCACGCTCCAGCGGGACGGGAAGCCGTGCGGCGACTGCGTCGGCACGGCTCCGCTGCCCGCCGTCCGGCACGGCTGCTACCGCGGCTCCCGGCTGGCGACGGTACCGCTCGCGGTCAGCCTGTCGGTCAACCGGCGGCGGTGGTGGTCGGGCGTGGAGCGGTTCTTCTGCATCTCCGCGGCGCAGCGGGAGGTCCTGGTGCGGGCCGGGATGCCGGCCGAGCGGCTGGGGGTCAAGCACAACTTCGTGCCCGAACCGGCCGTGCGCCGCACGGGCGCCGGCGAGCACCTGCTCTACCTGGGCCGCCTCGCGGAGGTCAAGGGCGTGCGGCTGCTGATGGCCGCGTGGGACGAGCTCGCCGCGGACGGCGGGGTGGGCGTGCCGCTCGTGATCGCCGGTACGGGGCCGCTGGAAGGGGAGGTGGCCGCCTGGGCGGCGGGCCGGGAGGACGTGCGCTACGTCGGTCTCTACGACCCGGCCCAGTGCGGGGAGGCCATCGCGCGCTCGGTCGCGGTGGTGGCTCCCTCGACCTGGCTGGAGGCGTTCGGCCTGGTGGTCGTGGAGGCGATGGCGGCCGGGGTCCCGGCCGTCGCCGCCGGTCACGGCGCCTTCGTCGAGCTCGTCGGGGACGGGGTGAGCGGGCTGCTGCACCGACCGGGCGAGGTCTCCTCGCTGGCGGCCGGCATGCGCCGGATCGCGACCGATCCGGCGCGCAACCGGGAGATGGGGATGGCGGCCCGGCGCCGGTACGAGCAGGGGTTCAGCCCGACCGTCGGGCTGGAGCGCCTGTTGGAGGGGTACCGCACCGCGATCGCGGTGCGGTCCGGCGGCGGGGACGGTGCGCCGCCGGTAGGAAATGCACACGTTGGCTCGCGACGGGGCACCCGCGCGGGCAGGGATGGGGGCAATTGATGACACGATGCCGACTCTGCGGCTCGGAGGCGCTGGCCAGCGTCGTCGACCTGGGGGCGACCCCGCCGTGCGAGAGCTTCCTCGCCGCGGACGAACTGGACCGGCCGGAGCCCGCGTACCCGCTGCACCTGCGGGTGTGCACCGAGTGCTGGCTCGCGCAGATCCCTCCGCTGATCACTCCGGAGGAGACCTTCACGCAGTACGCCTACTTCTCGTCCTACTCGACGTCCTGGGTGGAGCACGCGCGCACCTTCGTCGCCGATGCCGCCGAGCGGGTGGGCCTCGGACCCGACTCCTTCGTGGTCGAGGTCGCGAGCAACGACGGCTATCTGCTCAGGCACGTGGTGGACCGGGGGATCCGCTGCCTGGGCGTGGAGCCGTCGGTGAACGTGGGCGCCGCGGCGCGCGAGGCGGGCGTGCCCACGCTGACGGCGTTCCTGGACCCGGACACCGGGGCGGCCGTGCGCGCCGAGCACGGGCCTGCGGACCTGGTCGCGGCGAACAACGTGTACGCGCACATCCCCGACGTGGTCGGTTTCACCCGGGGGTTGCGCGCCCTGGTCGCGGACGACGGCTGGGTCTCCATCGAGGTTCAGCACCTGCTGACCTTGATCGAGGAGAACCAGTACGACACGATCTACCACGAGCACTTCCAGTACTACACGGTCGCCTCCGCCATCCGGGCGTTGGCGAGCGGTGGACTGACCCTGGTGGACGTCGAGTTGCTGCCCACGCACGGCGGCTCCATCCGGCTGTGGGCGCGACCGGCCGAGGTGGCCGGCGAGCCGACGCGGCGGGTGGCGGACGTGCTGGCCCGCGAGGAGGCCGCCGGGCTGCAGGAGCTGTCCGGGTACACCGAGTTCTCCGCCCGGGTGGCGAAGGTGCGCCGGGACCTGCTGCGGTTCCTCATCGACGCGGCCGAGAACGGCGAGACGGTCGTCGGCTACGGCGCTCCGGGCAAGGGCAACACCCTGCTCAACCACTGCGGGATCCGGCCCGACCTGCTCGCCTACACGGTCGACCGCAACCCGTACAAGCACGGCAGGTTCACCCCGGGCACCCGCATCCCGATCCTGGCCCCCGAGCAGATCGCGGTGGACAAGCCCGACTACGTGCTCATCCTCCCGTGGAACCTGCGGGACGAGCTGATCGAGCAGCTGTCCTTCGTCCACGACTGGGGCGGTCGCCTGGTCTTTCCCATTCCGGAACTGAGCATTGTCGAGGTCAAGGCATGAAGGTCGTACTGTTCTGCGGCGGTTACGGGATGCGCATGCGCAGCGGATCCTCCGATGACGTGCCCAAGCCGATGGCCATGGTCGGGCCGCGGCCGCTGATCTGGCACGTCATGCGCTACTACGCGCACTACGGGCACACGGAGTTCATCCTGTGCCTCGGTTACGGCGCCGACCACATCAAGAAGTTCTTCCTCAACTACGAAGAGACCACCTCGAACGACTTCGTCCTGCGGGACGGTCGGGCCGAGCTGCTGTCGACCGACATATCCTCCTGGACCATCACCTTCGTGCAGACCGGCATCGAGTCGCCGATCGGCGAGCGGCTGCGCCGGGTGCGCCAGCACCTGGACGGCGACGAGATGTTCCTCGCCAACTACGCCGACGTGCTCACCGACGCCCCGCTGCCGGAGATGATCGACCAGTTCTCCCGGCGCGACGCCGGGGCATCGATGATGGTGGTGCCGCCGCAGTCCTCGTTCCACTGCGTGGAGCTGGGCGAGGACGGCCTGGTGGAGGGCATCACCGCGGTGAGCGAGCTGCCGCTGTGGGAGAACGGGGGCTACTTCGTGCTCCGCCAGGAGATCTTCGACCACATACCCGAGAACGGCGACCTGGTCGCCGACGGCTGCACCGAACTGGCCAAGCAGGGACGGCTGGTGGCGCACCAGCACCGCGGTTTCTGGAAGCCGACCGACACCGTGAAGGAGCGCGCCTTACTGGACGCCGCCTACGCCCAGGGCGACCGCCCCTGGGCCGTGTGGGAGCGCGAGGCGGGTACGGGCACCACCGGTGGCGTCCCCGGCGCCAGGGCGGGGACCGCGTGATCCGCCTCGGGGCGGAGCCCCTGGACCGGATCGTCGCGGTGGGGGCGCACTGCGACGACATCGCCATCGGCGCCGGTGGCACCCTGCTGGCGCTCTGCCAGGCGCGGCCGGGCATCCGGGTGGACGCGCTGGTGCTGTCCGGCGGTGGCGGCGAGCGGGAGGAGGAGGAGCGGGCCGCGCTCGCCGCCTTCTGCCCGGGCGCCGAACTCCGCCTGACCGTGCTCAAGTTGCCCGACGGCCTGCTGCCCGCGCGCTGGGAGGAGGCCAAGGCCGCGGTCGAGGAGCTGCGCGCGCAGAGCGACCCGGACCTGATCCTGGCGCCGCGCACCGACGACGCGCACCAGGACCACCGGGGCCTGGCGCAGCTGATGACCACCGCCTTCCGCGACCACCTCGTGCTCGGCTACGAGATCGTCAAGTGGGACGGCGACCTCGGGCGTCCGGTGGCCTACCAGCCGCTGTCGCCGGAGGTCGCGGAGCGGAAGGTGCAGCTGTTGCAGGAGCACTACCCCTCGCAGCGCCACCGTCCCTGGTACGACCGGGAGGCCTTCCTCGGTCTCGCCCGCATCCGCGGCATCGAATGCCACGCGCGCTACGCCGAGGCGTTCGCCGTCACCAAACTCACGCTCCATCTGGGGGGATGAACCATGCGCGTACTACTGACCGGACACCAGGGCTACCTGGGCACCGTGATGGCCCCGGTCCTCGCGGCCGCCGGACACGAGGTCGTCGGTCTCGACGCCGGCCTGTTCGCCGATTGCGTGCTGGGCCCGCAGCCCGCGGACCCGCCGGGGCGGCGGGTGGACCTGCGCGACGTCACGGCCGAGGACGTGGCCGGGGTGGACGCGGTGATCCACCTGGCCGCGCTGTCCAACGACCCGCTGGGAGCGCTGGCTCCGGACCTCACCTACGACATCAACCACCACGCGTCCGTGCGCCTGGCGCAGCTGGCCCGCGAGGCCGGTGTGGGGCGCTTCCTGTACGCGTCGACCTGCTCCGTCTACGGCGCCGCCGGTGGCGGGGGCCTGGTGGCCGAGGACGCCCCGCTGCGCCCCGTCACCCCGTACGCGGAGTCCAAGGTGCGGGTGGAGGACGACCTGCACGCGCTCGCCGACGGCGACTTCACGCCGGTGTACATGCGCAACGCCACCGCCTTCGGCTTCTCGCCCCGGCTGCGCGCCGACATCGTGCTGAACAACCTGGTGGGGCACGCGCTGCTGTCCGGCGAGGTCCTGGTGCTCTCCGACGGCACCCCCTGGCGCCCGCTGGTGCACGCCGTCGACATCGCGCGGGCCTTCGCGGCGGCGCTGGTCGCGCCGCGGGAGGCGGTCCACGACCGCGCCTTCAACATCGGCAGCGAGGTCAACAACGTGACCGTCGCCCAGATCGCCGAGCAGGTCGCCGAGGCGGTGCCGGGTTCCAAGGTGCGGATCACCGGGGAGAACGGCGCCGACCCGCGCTCGTACCGGGTGGACTTCTCCCGCTTCCGGGAGGCGATCCCCGGCTTCGACTGCGAGTGGACGGTGAAGCAGGGCGCACTCGAACTCGCCGAGGCCTACCGTACCCACGGACTGACCCAGGAGGCCTTCGACCAGCGCTTCACCCGGCTGGCCGTGCTCCGCTCGGCGTCCGACTCCGGCGCGGTCGACGAGACCCTGCGGTGGCGCCGATGACCCTGGTCGGCGAGGAGATGCACGCCCTGGTGGAGCGGCTGTACCCGCTCTGCCGGAGCATCACGGGCGACGGAGTGCGCGCCACCTTGGACATCATCGGCGAGTACCTGCCGCTCCAGGTGCACGAGGTGGCGACCGGGACGCAGGTGCTCGACTGGACCGTGCCCCAGGAGTGGAACATCCGGGACGCGTACGTCGCGGACGCGGCGGGCAACCGGGTCGTCGACTTCGCGGCGTCCAGCCTGCACGTGCTCGGCTACAGCACGCCGATCTCGGCGACCATGCCGCTGGCCGAGCTGCGCCCGCACCTGCACACCCTGCCGGACCGGCCGAGCTGGGTGCCGTACCGCACCAGCTACTACACGCCGCAGTGGGGTTTCTGCCTGGCGCAGGACACCCTGGACGCGCTGCCGGACGGCGACTACGAGGTGCGCATCGACTCCACGCTCGCCGACGGTCACCTCACCTACGCCGAGCACGTGGTCCCCGGGCAGGTCCCGGAGGAGGTGATCGTCTCCTGCCACGTCTGCCACCCGTCGTTGGCCAACGACAACCTGGCGGGCGTCGCGGTGGCGACGTACCTGGCGCGGGCGCTGGCCGAGGAGACGCCGTACTACACCTACCGGTTCATCTTCGCTCCCGGCACCATCGGGGCGATCACCTGGCTGGCCCGCAACGCGGAGCGGGTGGAGAAGGTCAAGCACGGGTTGGTGCTGGCCTGCGCCGGGGACTCGGGCCAACTGACCTACAAGCAGAGCAGGCGCGGCGACGCGGAGATCGACCGGGTGCTCCAGCACGTGCTGCGCACCTCCGAACGCCCGCACCGGATCACCGAGTTCACCCCCTACGGCTACGACGAGCGGCAGTACTGCTCGCCGGGCTTCGACCTCGGGGTGGGGTCGCTCAGCCGGACCCCGTACGCGGGCTACCCCGAGTACCACACCTCGGCCGACAATCCGGACTTCGTCTCCCCCGAGGCGATGACGGACACGCTCGCCGTCTGCCGCGAGGCGTTCGACGTGCTGGACCGCAACCGGAGCTACCTCAACCTCAGCCCTTACGGCGAACCGCAGTTGGGGCGGCGCGGGTTGTACGACTCGCTCGGCGGGCGCAGCGACGCGAAGCAGGCCCAGATGGCGATGCTCTGGGTGCTCAGCCTCTCCGACGGCGAGCACAGCCTGTTGGACGTCGCCGAGCGCGCGGGGCTGGCGTTCGACACCGTCGCCGTGGCCGCCGACGCCCTGCGCGGTGCCGGTCTGATCAAGGCGTGACCCGATGACCACAGAAGGGGACAACACGACGACGACGGAGCCGACGGGGCCGACGGACCCGGCGGCGCCGGCCCCGCGCACCGCGAAGCGGGCCATGGTGGGCCGGCTGTCCTGGGGGCTGGCCGACCAGGCGGCCTCCAGCATCAGCAACTTCGCCGTGGGCATCTACGTGGCCCGCTCGCTGGGGCCGACCGCCTTCGGCGTGTTCAGCCTGGCCTGGGTGACCTACGGCGTGGTGCTGAACGTCTCCCGCGGGCTGGCCACCGACCCGCTCGTGGTCCGGTTCAGCGGCGTGTCGGAGGCCTCCTGGCGCTCGGCGGTGGCCCGGTCCACGGGTACCGCGCTCGGCGTCGGGACGGCCCTCGGCGCGGCGTGCCTGGCGGTCGGGCTGAGCCTCGGCGGCAGCGTGGGTCCGGCGCTGGCCTGCCTGGGCGTCGTGCTGCCGGGATTGTTGATCCAGGACGCCTGGCGGTACTCGTTCTTCGCCGCGGGGATCGGGAAGAAGGCCTTCACCAACGACCTCGTGTGGGGCCTCGCGCTCATCCCGGCCCTGTTGGTCGCGGCCCGCGTGGGCAGCGTGGCGGCCTTCGTGCTCGCCTGGGGCGGCTCCGCCGCGGTGGCCGCGGTGTACGGCTGCTTCCAGTCGGGCATCCGGCCCCGCATGAGCGGCGCCCGCGGGTGGCTCCGCGAGCAGCGCGACCTCGGCTACCGGTACCTGGCCGAGAACGTCGGCCTCAGCGGCGCCTACCAGATCCGGGCGTACGGGCTCGGCGCGATCGTCGGGGTCACCTCGGTGGGCGCCGTGCGGGGCGCCGAGCTGCTGCTCGGCCCGTTCCTCGCGGTGCTCATGGGGCTGTCGCTGGTCACCGTCGCGGAGGCGGCCCGGGTGCTGCGGCAGGCCGCGCACCGACTGGGCAGGTTCTGTCTCCTGCTCGGCGGTGGGCAGGCCGGCGCCGCGCTGCTGTGGGGCGCCGCACTGCTGCTGGTCCCGGACCGGCTCGGCGAGCTCGTGCTCGGCGAGGTCTGGCCCGCCGCCTCGCAGCTCATCGTCCCGGCCACGCTCGGCGTCGCGGGTGCCAGCATCGGCACCGGAGCGGCCGCCGGGCTGCGCGCGCTCGGCGCGGCCCGGCGCAGCCTGCGCTGCCAGATGTTCGCCTCCGCCTGCTACGCGGGCGGCGGCGTCGGCGGGGCGGTCGTAGCGGGCACGGTCGGCTCGTCCTGGGGCGTCGCCGCCGCGACGCTCAGCAGCTCGGCCGTGTGGTGGCTACAACTGCGCTCCGCCCTGCGCGAGCACCACCAAGATTCCATCCGTGAAGTGAGGACACCATGACCGCCCATCCGCGGTTGAGCATCGGCCTGCCCGTGTACAACGGCGAGGAGTACCTGGCCGAGTCGCTCGACGCCCTGCTCGGCCAGACGTACGAGGACTTCGAGCTCGTCATCTCCGACAACGCCTCGACCGACGGGACCCGGGACATCTGCCACCGGTACGCCGCGCGGGACTCGCGCATCCGCTACCTCCGGCTGCCCCGGAACATCGGCGCCTCGCCGAACCACAACCACGTCTTCGCCGAGTGCCGCGGCGAGCTCTTCAAATGGGCCTCGCACGACGACCTGTACGCCCGGGACCTGCTCCAGCGCTGCGTGGAGGCGCTGGACGAGCGGCCCGACGTGATCTGCGCCCACACCGACCAGGCGGTCATCGACGGTGACGGCCAGGTGACCGTCCCCTACGAGTACACCCTGGCCACCGGTTCGCCGTCCGCGCCGGTGCGCTTTCGCAGCCTGCTGTTCGAGCCCGGCGGCGACGACTTCTACGGGGTGCTGCGGGCCGACGTCCTGCGGCGCGTGAAGCCGCTCGACAGCTACCACCACGCGGACCGCACCTTCGTCGCCGAGATCGCCCTGCACGGCCGCTTCCACCAGGTGCCGGAGCTGCTGTACTTCCGCCGCGACCACCCCAACCGGGCCGAGCGGGCGAACCCGAGCAAGCGCTCCCGCTGCGCCAACCTGGACCCGCTGCGGGCCGGTCCGCTGCACCCGACGGCCCGGCTGCTCGCCGAGTACGTGTGGGGCTTCGTCTCGGCGGTCCGGCGGGCGCCGCTCTCGGCCTCGGACCGGCGCGCCTGCTACCGCCACCTGGCCGCCTGGATGACCAGTCGGGCCCGGCCGGGCGCCGGCGAGCGGGTGGAGGACCGCGCCCCGGTGGACCCGGCGCTGCTCACGGTCTCCGTCGACGCGCTCGTCGCCGGCCGCGAAGGGAGGCCCGCATGAGGTCCCCGCAGGGAGCTCCGGTGCGCGTGGGCCTCTTCGGGCTGCTCGGCTCGGGCAACCTCGGCAACGACGCCTCCCTCGAAGCCGTGCTCGGGTACCTGCGCGAGGACCATCCGGACGCGATGGTGGACGCGCTGTGCGGCGGGGCCGAGGTGGTGGCGGCCCGGTACGGGATCCCCGCGACGCGGCTGCACTGGTTCCGCGGCGAGTACCGGACCGCGTCGCGGGCGGGGTCGGTCGCCGCGAAGGCGGTGGGCAAGCTCGTCGACGTCGTCCGCACCGCCGCCTGGGTGCGCCGCCACGACGTGGTGATCGTGCCGGGCATGGGCGTGCTGGAGGCCACGCTCCCGCTGCGGCCGTGGGGCTTCCCGTACTCCCTGTTCCTGCTCTGCGCGTCCGGCCGACTGCTGGGCACCCGGGTCGCGCTGGTCAGCGTCGGTGCGGCCGCGATCGGCAACCGGCCGACCCGGACGCTGGTGCGCTGGTCGGCGCGGCTGGCGGCGTACCGCTCGTACCGCGACGCGCCCTCCCGCGACGCGATGCGGGCGATGGGCGTGGACACCACGCGCGACGAGGTCTACCCGGACCTCGCCTTCTCCCTGCCCAAACCGGCGGCCGAAGCGCCCTCGGGCGCTCCGGCCGGTCCGGTCTGCGTGGGGGTCATGGCCTTCCACGGCGGCGACGACGACCGCGCCCGGGCCGAGGAGATCCACCGGCGCTACCTCGACGGCACGATCCGCTTCGTCCGCACGCTGGTCGAGGAGGGCAGGCCGGTCCGGCTGCTGACCGGGGACGGGGTCGACGCGGAGGTGGTCGCCGCGATCCTCGACGCGGTGGACTCGCCGCTGGTGACCGCCGCCGAGACCTCCTCGATCGACGACCTGATGAAGGAGATGGCCGCGGTCGACACGGCGGTGGCCATCCGGTACCACAACCTCATCAGCGCGTTGAAGGTCGGCACGCCGACCCTCGCGCTCAGCTACGCGGCGAAGAGCGAGGCGCTGATGGAGCGGATGGGGCTGGGCGCCTACAGCCACCCGGCCCGCGAGGTCGACGCCGACCGACTCCTCGCGCAATTCCGGGAGTTGGAGGCGAACGCGGCGGAGCTGAGGAAGACCCTCGCCGAGCGGAACCTGATCGCGGAGCGGCAAGTCAAGCACCAGTTCGCGGCCTTGACCGCAGCCCTCTTCCCGGACAACGTTCACACCAACACCCGATCACACGACCACGAACGCTCCTTGCGGGAGGCTCCGTGAACGTGCCCGAGACGAAAGCAGCCGGATTGAACACGACCGGAACGACAGCAACCGTTACGACGGCGCCCGCTCCTACGACAGCGACCGGCATGACGGCGACCGCGGTGCCGACGATCGCCGGGGCCTACCTCTTCGCCTCGACGTCGCACTCCGACGAACGCGGCTTCTTCTGCCGCACCTTCGACGCCGACGTGGTCCGCTCGGTGGGCCTGGACCCGCACTCCTTCGTCCAGGACAGCGTGTCCCGCTCGGTCCGGGGCGTGCTGCGCGGCCTGCACCTGCGCTCGGGCGCCGGTGAGGCCAAGCTGGTGCGGTGCTCGTACGGAAAGGTCTTCGACGTCGTCGTGGACCTGCGCGCGGACTCGCCGACCTACCGCAACGTGGCCTCCTTCGAGCTGTCCGGCGACACGCAGGTGACCCTGTACGTCCCGGCCGGGTGCGCGCACGGCTTCCAGGCGCTCACCGAGACGGCCGACGTCTCGTACCGGATCGACCGGCCGCACGATCCGGCCGAGGACGTGACGATCGCCTTCGACGACCCGGAGCTGGCCGTTCCCTGGCCGCTGCCGGTGACCTCGATGTCCCAGCGGGACCGGCAGGCACCGGGCCTCGCCGAGGCCCTGAAGCAGCGGAAGGGGTGACGCCGACATGAGCGAGACGGAGTTCTCCCTGCCGCTGTCGCGGGCGGCGAGCGAGCGGATGCACGCCGTGATTCCCGGCGGCGCGCACACCTACGCCAAGGGCGACGACCAGTACCCCGAGCACCTGGCGCCGGTCATCAGCCACGGCCGCGGCGCCCACGTGTGGGACGTCGACGGCAACCGTTACGTCGAATACGGCTCCGGCCTGCGGTCGGTCAGCCTCGGTCACGCCCACCCGCGGGTGCTGGAAGCGGTGCGCCGGGAGCTCGACCGCGGCAGCAACTTCGCCCGGCCCTCCATCGTGGAGGTGGAGGCCGCGGAGCGGTTCCTGGAGACGGTGCCGACCGCCGAGATGGTGAAGTTCGCCAAGAACGGCTCCGACGTCACCACGGCCGCGGTACGGCTCGCCCGCGCCGTGACCGGGCGTGCGCGGGTGGCGATCTGCGGGGACCAGCCGTTCCTCTCCGTGGACGACTGGTTCATCGGCACGACACCGATGTCCGCCGGTATTCCGGACGCGATCCGCGATCTCACCGTGGCGTTCCCGTACGGGGACCTGGCCGCCACCGAGGAGGTGCTCACCCGCCACCGGGGCGAGATCGCCTGCCTGATCCTCGAACCCGCCGGTCACACCGAGCCGCCGCCCGGCTACCTGGCCGGGCTGCGGGAGCTGGCGGACCGGCACGGCTGCCTTCTGGTCTTCGACGAGATGATCACCGGTTTCCGCTGGTCCGAGGCGGGTGCCCAGAGCCTGTACGGCGTCGTTCCCGACCTCTCGACGTTCGGCAAGGCGCTGGGCAACGGCTTCGCCGTGTCCGCGCTGGCCGGCCGTCGGGAGGTGATGGAGCGGGGCGGTCTGCGCCACGCGGGCGACCGGGTGTTCCTGCTGTCCACCACGCACGGCGCGGAGACGCACTCGCTGGCCGCCGCGATGGCGGTGCAGACCACCTACGTCGAGGAGGGGATCACCGCGCGGTTGCACGCCCTCGGCGAGCGGTTGGCCGCCGGTGTCCGTGACGCCGCGGCGGGCATGGGTGTCGGCGACCACGTCCTGGTCCACGGCCGGGCCAGCAACCTGGTCTTCGCCACCCTCGACGAGGACATGCGGCCGTCGCAGCCGTACCGCACCCTGTTCCTGCGCCGACTCCTCGCGGGCGGGGTGCTGGCCCCGTCGTTCGTGGTGAGCAGCGCGCTCGACGAGGCCGACATCGACCACACCGTCGACGTGGTGGCGCAGGCGTGTGCGCTGTACCGGAAGGCACTGGACGCCGGTGACCCCACCCCCTGGCTGGGCGGGCGTCCGGTGAAACCCGTGTTCCGCCGTCTGTCGTGAAGTGACGTGCTGTGAAACGTTTCTGAGGAACCGTCATGGCGGATCACGTCAGTGACGCTCCCGTCCACCGGCGTGGACCATCCGGTCGGCCGTACGGTCGACCAGCCACGCGACGGCCGGGATCGCCGCGAGGGCGGTGCACCATCCGCCGAGCGCGTCGGTCGGGTAGTGCGCGCCCAGGGCCACCTGTGCCCACCCCATGGCCGCGCCGCCCACCAGCGCCGCGGTGAGCACGAGCAGTGTGCCGGCCGCCTTGCCGAGACCGAGGCGGCCGGTCACGAGCAGTGCCACCACGAGGAGGAGCGCGGTGAGGAAGGCGGTGTGTCCGCTCGGGTAGGACAGGTAGCCGCCGTTGATGGTGCGCCCCACCACGTATTTGAGCAGGGTCGTGGTCCCCACGGTCAGGGCGACACCGGCGACGAGGAGGACGGCCGCGCGGCGGCGTCGTAGCAGCAGGCATCCCGTCACCACGGCGGCGACCAGCACCACCGATCCCGCGGGCTCGCCCAGGAAGTCCAGGGCCAGGGCGACGTGCCGCCACGGTGACGGCCGCAGGCCGTCCACCACTCCCCCGATCCGGGAGTCCACCGTGGCGGGTCGGCTGTCGTCGGCGTACCGGACCCCCAGCACCACGACGACCAGTGCGGCGAGAGCGGCGATCGATCCGAGCCACAGGCTCAGCACCGGAGGCAGCACGGCACGCGTCGGCCGGCCGGTCACACGCCCGTCCAACGCGGTCCTCCCGTCACGTCCGATGCCTTCGCCGACCGGTCAGAACAGGGACACGGGCGCCAGCTTCCGGCCGCCAGCCTAACCAACAACCAGGTTCCGGTAAACCAAGCTCCGGTCAGGCTCGGCAAAGCCAAGTCAAGTACTGGCAAACGGAGTTGATGATCCAATGGACGGTTTCATTCCTCGTCCTCGTCCCCCTCCTCGCCCCGGGCGAGCCATGGCGCGGTGGGCGCACCGTCGGGGTCCAGCCCGTACGGCCAGCGCGAGTGGAGGTCGAAGAGGAGCCCGTAGCGACCGGTGTCGGCGACGCCTCGGTAGAGGGCGTCGGTCGTCGCCGCCGGGGCGCCGCCGCGCTCGTACCGGCGCACCAAGAGGTACAGGGCGTGGACGTCGTCGGTGTCCGCCGCCTCGCGGTAGAGGCCCTCCACGTCCGCGTGCCGCCCGTCCCGTTCCCGCGACACGGCGAGGTCCACCAGGGCGTCGCCGTCCCCGAGCGCCGCGGCCTCGCGGTAGAGGGGTTCGGTGTCCTCGCGTACGCCGCCGCGGTCCCGCCAGCGCGCCAGATGGTGCAGCGGGTGGTAGTCGTGGAACCGCCTGTACACGGACTGTCGGGCGATGTCCTCGGCGCCCCGTTCGTCGCCGCTCTCGTCCCGCCACCGGGTCAACTCCCGCAGGGCGTTGGGGTGACCGGCCGCGGCGGCCGCGCGGAAGAGGGGCTCCGCGCCCACCAGGTCGCCGGCCGTGGCGCGCAGGACCGCCAGGTCGCGCAAGGCCTGCGGCCGACCGGCGGCGGCCGCCTCCCGGGCGAGGACCTCCGCTTCGTCGGGGCGACCCGAGCGCTCCTTGAGGACCACCAGGGCCCCCAGCGCGCGGGGATGTCCGCCGTCCCGCGCTTCCTGGAACAGGGATTCGGTGGCGGCGAGGTCGCCGGTGGCCGCCCGTCGCACGGCCAGGTCGAACAACGCCTCCACCGCCCCGCCCCCGGCCGCCCGGAAGAGCCGCTCGGCCTGCGCCGACTCCCCCGCCTCCACGTGCCGGACCCCCCTCTCGTGGAGGGTCACGGGCCCCCGGGCGGCCATGTCCCGGGCGAAGGCGGCCCCGGCTTCGGACGGTCGCGCGTGGGGGCGGTCCCACACCAGGTCCACCAGTTCGTCGAGCCGTTCCTCGACCGTCGCCCCCCGCTCGGGCAACGCCGCGCGCTCACGGTCCTGCGCACGTCGGTCCAGGTGGTGGGCCCACCGGAGGCGGTGACGGAGCTTCGCCTGCTCGGCCAGGGCGCGCAGGTCGCCGGTGTGCACGAGGTGCGCGTGGGCGGCGCTCCAGAAGGAGGCGGGCGGGCACAGTCGGCGCCGGGCGTCGCGACCGTACTGTTCGAGGTAGTCGGCGAGCCGCAACACCCGCCCGGCATCCGCCCCTTCGGCGGGAGCGGCCCGCCCGCCGGGGGAACGCCGGGCGGTCCGGGGCACCGCGAGGCGCAGCGGGGCCTGTTTGCCGTGGACCGGCTGTGCCAGCTCGGCCAGGGCCGCCCGCTCCCACTCGGCCGTGTCCTGGAGGGCGTCGTAGTCGTCCTGCCCGATGTAGTCCAGGGCGGCCTCCCTCAGGAAGCGCTCGGGCAGGTGGAACCCGACGCCCAGCCGCCGCGCGTCCACGGCCGCGTCGAGCAGCGCCCTGGCCGCGGGGCTCGCCGTCAGGTAGCGGTGGAGGAGCAGCGGGGCGCCCGCCAGGTCCTGGGCCACGCGGCCGCTCGTCCGGCTCCGGCCGAGCGCGTCGGCCAGCAGGCCGTCGCCCGCCGCCGCGCGGGCGCTCGCCTCGCGCAGCGCCTTCTCGTCGAAGGCGTCCGCCACCGTGAGGAGTCGGCCCGCCAGGAGTTCCCGCACCCTGCTGTGGGGATCGGGCGCGCCGGGTGCGGGCGGGGCGGTGTACCGGCGCTCGTACTCCGGCCACAGGGTGCCCAGTACGAGCACCGGACCGCGGCCCGTGGTGGTGAGGAGCCCGTGGAGGGCGGCCGCGACGCGCTCGCCGTGGTGCGGGTCGCCGAGGTAGTGCTGGGACTCGTTCAACCACACCACGGTGCGGGGACCGACGCGGGCGAGGTCTTCGACCGCGGCCTCCACCCGCGACGGGTCGAAGGGGTGCCACAGCCACCACCCCCGCGCCGCCAACGGCTGTACGGCCTCCCAGCACGCCCGCGTCTTGCCCGTCGAGGAGGACCCGACGAGCACCACCATCCGGCTCCGGCCCGCGCCCGCCGCGCCGACGGCTTCGGCGAGCACCCGGTCGTGGTCCCTGGTCACGTATCCCGACAGCGCGGCGGGGTGGTGGCCGGCCCCCGGTCCGGCGGGGTGCACCTCCAGATGGTGCGGGTCCCAGTCACCGATCGGCTTGCCGAGGCGACCGGGCTCGGCCGACCCCTCCCCGGCGTCGGGGGCCCCGGCCGCGCGACGGCGCAGTTCGAGGAGTTCGGCGCCCGCGAGACCGAGCGCCTCGGCGAGGGCCGCCACGGTGGCCGCCGAGGGGACCGGGGCCCGGGCGCCGAGGGCGTCGTGCACGGTCGTGCGCCCCAGTCGGGCCCGGGCGGCGAGCCGGGTCTTGGTCAGACCGGCCAGGGCGAGGCCGTCGGCCAGCCGTCGGCGCAGCTCCGCGAGCGCCGCGCCCGGCGCCCCGTTCCCACCGTCCACGTGCCGCCCCTCGCGCCCCGCGCGTGCCGTCCCTACCGGTCCGCGCGCTCGTAGGGGGTCATCATCTCCCGTCCGCGCCGCGGCGATCGCGCCTTTCTCGACGCGCGGCCCGCTCGGCGGGGGCGGCCGTACCGGGAGAGCGTTCGGTGGCGCACCGTGTCGCATAGGATCCGTTGCGTCACGTCCTCGCCCTGCCGCGCCGCGTCGACGGCGCGTACCGGGCCTACTTGGGGAGACCCGATGACCACGGCCTCCGACCGTCCGCTCCCCCGGGTCAGGCCGGGACCGCCGCCCGGGGCTCCGCCGCCCGAGCTGCCGCCGCAGGAGGTGGCGGCCTGGCAGGCCCGCGGCGGCGAACTGATCGAACTCCTCACCCGGGCGGCCGAGCTGGGCCCCTTGGCGGCCTTCACCCTCGGCCCGCGCCGCACGGTGCTGGTCACCGGCCCCGAGCAGGTCCAGCACGTGCTCGCGCAGCACCCGGAGGGGTACGTCAAGCAGTCGCACCGCGCCGGGCTGCTGCTCGGCGAGGGCGTGATCACGGCCGGCGGCGAACCGTGGAAGCAGCAACGTCGGCTGCTCCAGGGTCAGTTCACCTCGGTCGGCCTGCGCCGGTGGGAGCAGCGGATCGCCGAGGCGGCCGCGCGGACCGAGCGGCGCTGGGCCGAGTGCGCCCGTACGGGCGAGCCCACCGATGTCGGCGCCGACATGCAGTTCTTCGCCCTGGACGCCATCTGGCGCACCCTCACCGGGGATCCGCTGGACGACGCGACCCATCGTGAGCTCGACGCCATGAACGAGGTGGCGGTCCACCTCTCCGCGCTCACGGCGACCGCCCCGGCCGACCAGGAAGCGGTGACGGCCGCGCTGGCCCGGATCGACTCCGTTTGCGCCCGCGCGATCGCCGGGGCCAGGGAGCGGCTCGCGGGCGGGGACGAGACCGGGGGCGGGCTGCTCCGGGTCTTCCTGGAAGCGGCGCGGACCATGCCGCGGTACACCGATCGGCTGATCCGCGACGAGCTGGTCAACCTGCTGGTGGCCGGCCACGAGACCACCGCCAAGACGCTGTCCTGGCTCTTCCTCCGGCTCGAACGGCACCCCGACGTCAGGGAGCGGGTGCTCGACGTCTGCCGCAACGGCTCGCCCGAGCAGCGCCGCGAGGTGGTCACCGCACTGATCAACGAGACGATGCGGCTGCACCCCGCCATCTGGCTGATCCCCCGCCACGCGGCGGCGGACGACACGATCGGCGGTTTCCGGATCGAGGCGGGCAGCCACGTGCTCAGCTCCCCCTACCTGACCCACCGCGATCCCGAACTCTGGCCGGAGCCCGAGGTGTTCGATCCCTGGCGCTTCATCGAGCCGGGCCGTCGCCCCGGCCGACTGGGCGCCTTCTACCCCTTCGGCCTCGGCGCCCGGGCCTGCCTGGGCCAGCAGTTCACCTACCGCGAGATGCTCTGCGTCCTCGAGCTCCTCCTCCCCTCCTACGACCTGGACTTCCAGGAGCTCCCGCACTCCACCTTCTTCGGCGTGGTCCTCCACCCCGTGGGCCCCCTGCGCGCCACCGTCCGCTCGCTCTAGGATCACGTCGACGCGATCGACCGCCGCGGTCGCGTCGGCCATGGTCAGGGAGCAGAGTGCCGTCTTTCGTCCACCGCATCACCAAGTACGACCCCGCCGACCGGGACGAGGGCGGCGGCTACGTCGGTGCCGAGGAGCCGGAGAGCGACCACGGTCCGGTGGAGGCGGCGTACTTGCGGGCGGTCGCGGCCTTCGCCGAGGACAGCGGCGTCGACCGGCTGACCGTACGCGGTCCGGGGATCTCCAGCTCCGTCCACTTCGGCCTGGCCCCGGCCGCGGACGGGCACGGCCTCGCCGGGCTCTTCCCGCCCGACCTCGGCGGGTTCCACGACGGCGCGGAGGTGCCCCTCTCCGTCGGCCTGGAGCTGGTCCGGGTGATGCTCCGCGGCAGCGGTGCCTGGTGCGGCCTGGAGGTGGAGGGCCGCTTCGCCGTGCACGTCGACTGGGACCAGTACGTCTACGTGAGCAGCGACCGGCCCTGCGCGGGGGCGGTCGCCCGCACCCGGGCGCTCGGGCTCTTCCCGGAACGGACGGACCGTTTCGACCCGGCCGAGGACGAGGACGACGAGCCCGGCGTGCAGCGGCCCGCCGACGAGGACTTCTGGGACCACGTGCGCCGGCTCGTCGCCACCCGGGGTGCCGTGGTGCTGGAGGAAGGATTCGTCTACAACGCCACGCGCTGGCACCGCCTCACCCGGGACACTTTCGATCCGGTGCGCGCCGGGCTCGCCCCGCGCTCCCGGCTGACCGTGTGGCCGGACCTGTCGACGGACGTGGCGGCGGTCCTCGCCGCGCTGCCCCCCGACGCGGTGGAGTTCGTGTGGGAGGACGAGGACGGGGCGATCACGGGCACGGAGGCCGACGAGTGCGACTACCCGGCGCTGGCCTCCCGCATGACGGGCGCCCGGGCGGCCGCGGCCCTCGCCCCGTACGGCGATGAGCGCAGGCCGCTGCTGTCCGGCGTGTTGCCCGACGCCGACGGCGTCCTGCGCGCCCGGTGGAGGACGCCGGCGACGCCCAGCGACCGGACCTGGGCCTTCCTCAAGACGCTCCGGCGCGGGCAGATCTGTACGGGCACCGTCGTCGCGATGCCCGACTTCGGCGTGACCTTCGTGGACATCGGGGGCTTCACGGCGATGATCAACCTTCCCGAGCTCTCCTGGCGCCGCGTCGAGCACCCCCGCGACCTCCTCAGCATCGGACAGCGGATCTCGGCCGAGATCCTCGACGTCGACCTGTCGAGGGAACGCGTATCGCTGTCGTTGAAGCGCACCCGGCCGAACCCCTCGCCGTAGCGCACGACGCCTTCTCACCCCGTGTCGAGGAGCCGGTCGAAAGCGGCGGGAAGCCGCTTCCAACCGCCGGGACCCGCCGCGTACTCGGCGTCCGTCAGCAGGCAGGAGTCCAGGAGCCGCTCCAGCCGGTCCCGGTCGAGGCCGGGCGAGGTGAAGACCAGGTGCTGGCAGCAGTCGCCGTGCTCCGGGTGCCAATCGAGCACGGCCGCCGCCCTGCGCACGGGTGGGACCAGCTCCCACGCCGCCTCCGGCAACGACGCCAACCAGGGACCGGCACTCTCCACGCAGAGCGCGCCGCCGGCCGCTTCCCAGGCGAGCATGGTGTCGGGGCGGTCGGCGAGCCAGAACCGGCCGCGGCTGCGGGCGGCGACGCAGGACAGGTCCTCCAGCGCCCCGTAGAGGCGTTCGGGGTGGAAGGGCCGCCTACGGTGCCACACGACGGTGGCGACACCCGCCTCGTCGGCGTCCTGGGGCAGGAGCGCGCACGCCGGGTGCTGGGCGGCGGCCGCGGCCTCGACGTCGAAACCGGCGAGCGCCGCCCTGGCGAGTTCGAAGGAGTCGGCGCGTACGCGCCGGGCGGTGGGGTGCAGTTGCGCGAGGAGCGCGCGGTCCGCGTCATCGGCCCCTTCGGTGTCCCCGTGGGCGTCTTCGTCGCCCTCGACGAGGGCGAGGACCGGCGCGTACTCCAGCTGTCGGGCCCAGGTGTCCCCGATCGTGCGCCGGTCGGTGGGGGCCGCCGCGAGGCCCGCGGCCACCAGGTCGTCCCCGTTGGCAAGGACGGGCAGGACGAGCGCGGGGTCCACGGCGGTGATCACGTTGGTCAGGACCAGCCGGTCCCCGCCGCGCGCGGCGATGACCTCGGCCACGGCCTTGGGTTCGACCGAGTCCCACAGCTCAACCACGGCGAGCCGGGTCGAACCGCCGTCCGCCAACCGCTCCAGCTGCGGCACCAGGTCCTCGCGCAGGGTGCAGCAGGCGCAGTCGTCGACCGGCGGGGGCTGCGCGCGGGAGAGGGTGCCGCGGGCGTCGCGGAGCACGCGGACCACGGCGCCGTCGCACGCCCCGGTCAGATCGTGGTGCAGGGCCACGCTGCCCGATACGGAGCGCAGGAGTCGTTCGACGACCTCCTTCCGCGCCTCGGCGTGCATCCCGGCGACGACGACCACGGGGAGCTGGTGTCCGCGGCCCGTCACCGGGCGCCGTAACGGCGCTGGAACTTCTCGACGCGGCCGGCGGTGTCCACGACGCGGGCGGTGCCCGTGTAGAAGGGGTGGCTCGCGGAGGAGATCTCCACGTCGACCACCGGGTAGGTGTGGCCGTCCTCCCAGTCGACGACCTTGTCGCTGGTCATGGTGGAGCGGGTGAGGAACGCGGTGCCGGAGGCGGTGTCGCGGAAGACGACGGGCCCGTAGGCGGGGTGGATGCCGGGCTTCACGGCGGGAACCTTTCGACGGTGGGGCGGAGTCGGCCGAGGTCGTGGTCTGGCCGACGGTCGGGGGCGGCCCGACCTGACGCCACTATATGGCAATGGTTTCCATTTTCAATACGGCTGTAGACGTCGGCCCCGCGCGCTGCGTGTTGCCGCCGTGCTGCGGCAACGTGAACTGCGTGAACAAGCCGTGACCGGCGGCCGCGGAGAGATCCGGATCGCGCGGGCAGCGGATAGCGTCGCCGTCAGAGCCGTTCCGCGGAGCAATCGCCACCCGGAACCACGGTCCGGGCAGCCCATCGGCAGCCGCCGCGCCGCCGGCCCCCTCGCCTCGGCCGACCCCGCGGCGCCTCGGGGAGCGCACGCCACACAGCGCCCGCTCCCGCCACTCCCCCTCCAGTCACAAGGACCCCTGATGCCCTTCTCCCTGCCCGCGGGCGGGCGCCTCACCGCGCTCGCCGTCTCCCTCGTCGTGGCCCTCGGCGCCGCGACGCTGGGCGGAGCACCCGCCTCCGCCGCCGCCCCGGCATCCCCCTACGGGCCGCAGGCGCCGCAGAACCCGTTCACCGCCGCCAACGGCGCGGCCACCATGCACGGAGACACCGCCTCCAGCGGCACCACGTCCTACCCCGGGCCCGGGACGTCCGGCATCAACTACACGCGCACGGCGCTGGCTTCGGCGTGCCCCACCGTGGTCGTGGGCGGCGACGGCTACGTGGTCTCCCTCTGCACGACCATCTTCGGCCGGACGCCGACGGCGCACCTGCTCGACCCCGCCACCGGGGCGGACCTCGCCTCCCTCGCGCTCCCCAAGGGCAGCCTGTTCGGCGGCGTGTACGCCTACCTCGACAACGAGGACCGCCTGGTCGTCGTCGACGGGAACGACAACCTCCTGCGCATCGGCCACCACCGGTCCGCCGACGGCTGGGCGCTCACGGTGGACCGGTCCGTCCCCCTGGGCGACGCCGTCCCCGCTGGGGACAACATCGTCGGCCTGACCCCCGATTGGGACGGCAGGGTCTGGTTCGCCACCAGCGGCGGCGTGATCGGGACCGTCGACGACACCCACGGCACGGTGCGCGCCATCAGCACCGGCGAGGGCGTCCAGAACAGCATCTCCACCGTCCCCGGGCACACCGCGGTGGCCACCGACCACGCCCTCTACCTCCTGTCGGCCGCCCCCGACGGCACCCCCGTCGTGGACCGGCGCACGCCCTACGACCGCGGGCCTGCCCGCAAGCCCGGCCAGCTCAGCTGGGGCACCGGCACCACCCCGAGCTTCTTCGGACCGGGCGACGGCACCGAGTACGTGGCCATCGTCGACAACGCCGCCCCGCACGGGAACCTCCTCGTCTACCGGGTCACCGGCGGCCCGGAGCCGATCTGCCGGATCCCCGTGCTCACCCAGTTCGCCCGCAGCGGCACCGAGGACGCCGTCATCGCGACCGGCCGCAGCGTCTTCGTCACCAACACCTACGGATACCCGTACCCGGCGCTGCCCGAGGGCGCTCCGGCGAGCCAGCCCGCCTCCGCCGGTTTCGACGGCGGCCTCAGCCGGATCGACGTCAACGCCGAGGGAACGGGCTGCTCGGTGGTGTGGAACAGCACGGTAAAGTCGGCGGCGTTGCCCCGCCTCTCCCTGGCCGACGGAAAGATCTACACCGTCTCGGTGACCGGGCCGACCGGCAGCGCCGGACTCAACACCTTCGCCCAGTACCACCACTCGGTGCTCGACCCGGCGACCGGCGCCCAGCTCAGCAGCTCCTTCCTGGGCATCGGGCTGGTCTACAACCCGCTCCAGATGCGCGGCACGGCCGCCCCGGACGGCACCCTCTACCAAGGCACCGAGACCGGAGTGGTCCGCATCTCCAAGCGCTGACGGGACCTCACCCGGTCGACGTCGTGCGTCGCGGAGGCACGCGCCCCGACCCGGGCGGCAGGGCGCGTGCCTCCACGACGCGCGACGTCGACCGGGATGTCAGGGAGCCCGGTGCGCCGGTCCGCCGGCTCCGCCCTCGTGGGTCAGGGCTTCGATGTACGCGGCGAGGCGACCGGCGGCGCGCAGTTGGGCCAATCCGCGCGCGGTGAGGTCGCGCTGCCACCGGCCGAGGCCGGCATTCAGCGCGTCGAGGCCACCGGCGTCGCGGAGGGCTCCGAGGATCGTGGCGATGGCGCCGAGGGGCTGGCCCCCTCGGCGCAGCAGGTGCGCCAGCTCGGCGTCGCGCACGTCCCGTGCGAGGTACTGGCGGTGTCCGGTGCGCGGGTCGCGCGGCGGGGTGAGGATTCCGGCCCGCTGCCAGCCGCGCAGCGTGGCCGGGTCGAGCGCGAGGTGGCGGGCGAGTTCGCCGATGCTGTACGGCGCGCGGCCGCGGTCCGCCGCCTCCGGGGCGGCCGCCGCGAGGTGCCGGAGACCCTCTTCGACGGCCCGGAGCGTGGCGCGGTCGCGCGCCAGGAGCGCGTGCCCGGCATCGATGTGTTCCAGGGCCTCGTCGAGCCGACCGCCGGTGACGGCCCGCATGATGCGTCGACCCGTCGAGTGGCCGAAGGCGGGGACGAGCGCCAGGTGGGCCGCGAGACCGGCGGCGTGGACGGCGGTGTAGTCCCGGTATCCCGCCGGGCTGCGGCGCGCCGGGGCGATGATGCCGGCGTCCTCGTAGTTGCGGACCGCCTGGGTGGAGAGGCCGTGGCGGCGGGCCAGGTCCACGGGTCTCATCTGACCTCCACTTGAAGGTTGGGGCCCTGTTCATGGGGTGCGGGCGCGAAAAGTCTCCACCGGGCGTTCAAGGATACGATCCAGAGGCATGACACAGAGCACGCATACGGTGGCGGGCGACTTCGACCTGACCATGGACGAGCTGCGCGCCGTGGCGCACTACGCGGTGCGGCACGCCGAGGACGTCCTGCCGACCTTCGAGCGGGCGGTTCCCGATGATCCGCGCCCCCGCACGGCCGTCGAGGCCGCCCGGGTCTTCGTCGACGGCGCCAGGAGGACGGCCCTGCAGCGCACGGCCGCCGTCGACGCCCACCGGGCGGCCCGGGCCGCCCCCACCGAAGCCTCCCGGCTGGCCGCACGGTCCGCCGGTGACGCCGCGGCGGCCGCGTACCTGCACCCCATCGCCCGGGCGAGCCAGGTCGGCCACATCCTGCGGGCCTGTGCGAACGCCGCACGCGTCGGGGAGCTGGAGGCCGGCGGCGACCCCGCGATCGGGGACGCCCTGCTGGAGCGGTCCCGCCGACGCGCGACGCCGTTGCTGATCGAGGTGTTGCGCCGCTACCCGGCCGCGCCGGCCACCGGCGGCCGGGTCGCCCTGCTGATGAGCGCCCTGGACCTGTCCCTGCGCGCGCGGTGGTCGGCGTCGTGATCCTGCCGACCGTGCGCGATCCCCGGTTCGTGACGCTCCGCCGTGGCGGGACCCTCACCGACGCCGACCACCGGCTCCTCGCCCTGTGGGCCGCCGCGTGTGCGGAGCACGTGCTCGACCTCTTCGAGTCGGTCAGGCCCGAGGACCCGCGCCCCCGCCATGCGATCGGGCAGGCACGGGCCTGGGTGCGCGGCGAGGTCAAGATGATGGCGGCGCGGGCGGCGGGCGGCCATGCGATGGGCGCGGCCAGAGACCTGCGCGGGGCGGCCCGGCACGCCGCGTACGCGGCCGGGCAGGCCGGGGCCGTCGCCCACGTGGCCGCGCACGAGCTGGGCGCGGCCGCCTACGCGATCAAGGCCGTACGCGCCTCGGTACCGGAGGCGGCGGGCGCGGAGGCCGCGCGACGCGAATGCCGGTGGCAGCGCGAGCAGCTCCCGGCGGCGATCCGCGACCTCGTGCTCGACGACCAGCGGCTGCGCAACGACATCTGCTGGTCGGTCTTCGACTGCTGAAGCGGTCGCGCGCCCGCCCGGGTTGGGCTCGTGGCTCAGCCCCAGAGGGCGGCCAGGTGGGCGTCCAGGACCTCCTCGGCCTCTGGCGGGGTGAGGTTGCCGATGAGGACGTGGGTGGTGAGGCCGTCCGCGAGGGCGATGAGGGTGCGGGCCTCGCGCCGCGGGTCGAGGGGCGCGGCGCCGTCGGTGTCCCGGGCGGCTTCCGCCATGAGGTGGGTGAACGCCTCGTACAGGGCGCGGTAGTTCGCCTTCAGCGTCGTGGCGAGCTCCTCGCTGACGGTGGCCTGCGCCACGAAGGCGAGCCAGACCCTGGCCTCGGTCCGGTGCTCCTCCCTGAGCAGCGCGATCTCCGTGGCCGCGTGCCCGAGGGCGGTCGCGGCCGACTGGGCCGGACTCCGCAGGAGGCGGGACCGTACGCGATCCGCGATCTGCTCGCTGATGTGTCCGAGCGCGAAGACGAGCATCTCCTCCTTGGTGCGGAAACAGCGCTGGACGGCGCCCATCGACACCTGCGCGCGGGCCGCGACGTCGCGCAGGGTCACGCCCTCCAGCCCGCGTTCGTCGGCGAGCCCGCAGACGGCCTCGGCGATCAGGCGCCGCCGCCCTTCGTGATCCACCTGCCTGGGCATGCCCGACCCCGCCTCCTCCGCGGTTGCCCGCGTCTCCCGCGGCGCTCCGCCACGACAGCAGTTTATGCGATGCGCCCGCATCGGTTCCAAGGGTACGGTGTCGTTCCGATGCGAGCGCATCGGAACGAGACGGGGAGGGAAGGGCTATGCGGGATGCCCTGTGGAAGATGTCGGCCGCCGCTCAGGCGGAGGCCGTGCGCCGAGCGGAGGTCTCGGCCGTCGAACTGGTCGACAGCCATCTGGACCGGATCGCCGAGGTCAACCCGCGGGTGAACGCGGTCACGCAGCTCCTGGCCGAGCGGGCGCGGGCGGGCGCGGCGCGGCTGGACCGTCGGCGGGCGGCCGGTGAGGAACTGGGACCGCTGGCGGGCGTACCGTTCACGGTGAAGGAGAGCACCCCGATCGAAGGCGTGCCGACCACCTTCGGCGCCGAGCGCTTCCGCGACCTGGTGGCGGCGGCCGACGCGCCTCCGGTGGCGCGGCTGCGCGCGGCGGGGGCCATCCCGGTCGGGCACAGCAACGTTCCCACCCTGATCCTGGCGGGGATGCACACGCGCAGCGAGCTGTTCGGCGACACGGTCAACCCGTGGGACGACGGCCGCACCCCCGGCGGCTCCAGCGGGGGCGACGCGGTGGCCGTGGCCACCGGCATGGCGGCGCTCGGGCTGGGCAACGACTCCGGCGGGTCGGTGCGCATCCCGGCCCAGTTCTGCGGTGTGGCCGGGCTGAAGCCCTCGACGGGCCGCTTCCCCGCCGACCACCGCGTGCTCGGCCCGGACGATCCCGGACCGGCCTCCCAACTGCTGGTCACGGACGGCCCCTTGGCCCGGACCGTGGACGATCTCCGCATCGCCTACGAGGTGCTGGCGGGAACCGATCCGCGCGACCCGCGTGCCGTGCCGGTGCCCGCCTACGGCCCGCCGCTCCCGGGCCGCGTGACGGTCGCGGTGGTCGCCGATCCCGGCGGGCACGGCGTCCACCCCACGGTGCGCGCGGCGGTCACGACCGCGGCCGACGCGCTCCGGGACGCCGGTTACGACGTCCGCGAGGTGCCGGACGTACCGCGGCTGGACGAGGCCCTGGAGGCGTACGGCCGGATCACGGTGACCGAGTTCGCCCCGTCCTGGCCGGTGGTGCGCACGCTCCTGGGCAAGGGCGGCGACCGCTACATCGCGATGATGATGGAACGGACCCCACCCGCGAGCGCGGCCGAACTCGTGCGGCTGATGGGCACGTGGCTGAGCATCCGCCGCTCGTGGGCCGAGTTCCTCGACACCTACCCGCTGCTGCTCGGCCCGGTCTTCACCGAGCCACCGGTCGAGCCGGGGCTGGAGTCGCGCGACCGGGCGGGAAGGGACCGGGTCGGCTCGGCCATGCGCCTGTGCACCGTGACCAGCTTCGTGGGCGTTCCCGCCGTGGCCGTGCCGACGGGAGTGGTCGACGGGCTCCCCTGCGGGGTGCAGGTCGTCGGCCGCGCGTTCCGGGAGGACCTGTGCCTGGACGCGGCCCGGGCGATCGAGGAGCGGCTCGGCGTCCTCACACCCGTCGACCCGCGGCCGCGGAACCCGCGGGGCCGGGCGCACTGACGGACGGGGTGCGGGCGTGGGGGGCGGTGCAGCGGTGGGATCGGGTCTACGGTCGGGGCATGACTGCTGAATCACTGCGTTCCGTCACCGTCGAGCGGATCGGGCCGGGGCTCTTCTCCGCCACCAATGCCCGCGGGGGCACCATCACCTTCAGTACCGGTTCCGGGGAGGGGTTCACCCCCGTGGAGCTGTTGCTCGCCGCGATCGGCGGCTGTTCCGCGGCCGACGTGGAGGTCGCGACCTCGCGGCACGCGGAGCCCGACACCTTCTCCGTCGACGTCCGTGGGCACAAGGTCCAGGACGAGGGCGGAGGCAACCTGATGACGGACCTGGAGGTCGCCTTCACCGTGGGCTTCCCCGAAGGGGAGGGCGGCGACCGGGCGCGGGCGATCCTGCCGCGTGCCGTGAAGACCTCGCACGACAAGCTCTGCACGGTCAGCCGCACGGTGGAGGCCGGGGCACCCGTCGTGACGAGGGTCGTCGAGTAGGGCGGCCGCCCCAGGACGCGAAGCGGCCGGTCGCCCCCGGGCAGGGGCGACCGGCCGCTCGCCGTGCCGGTCCGGGGCCTCAGGCCCGCTTGCGGCGCCCGGCCGCGATCAGGGCGTAGGCGATCAGGAGCACGACGGTGAAGGCGAGTCCCACCCCCGCCGCCTGGCGCATGTCCGGGACCTCGATCGCGGTGGCCGCGACGGCGAGGACCCCGGCGCCGGCCACCACCGCGAGCACCGGACCGCCGGGGACGCTGAAGCCGGTGAAGTCCGCCGGGTGCGCGTCGCGGTGGCGGCGGAAGGCGACGTACGAGGCGAGGATCAGCAGCCAGACGAGCAGGACCGCGAACAGGGCGATGGACATCAGGATGCCGAAGATGCCGCCGACGTCGTAGAAGGCGAGGAGCGCGGCGACCGCGATGCCCAGCGTGGAGGCGGCCAGCGCCGCGGCCGGCACGCCCCGGGCGGTCAGTGCGGCCAGCGGGGCCGGAGCCAGGCCGTCGGCGCCGAGGGAGTGGAGCAGGCGGGAGGCTCCGTACAGGTGGGCGTTGGCGGCGGAGATCGCCGCGATGAGCACCACGAGGTTGGTCAGGGTGGCCGCGGCGGGCACACCGACGTCGGAGAAGACCCGCACGAACGGGCTCGCCTCCACGCTGCCGTCACCGGCGGCGAGCCGCTGCCACGGGATCAGGGCCATGACCAGGGTGATGGACAGGACGTAGAACACGCTGAGCCGCCAGGCGAGTTGCCGCATCGCGGTACGGATGGTGCGCTGCGGGTCGGCCGCCTCGGCGGAGGCGATGGCGACGACCTCGAATCCGGCGTACGCGAACATCACCACCGACATGGCGATCCAGATCGACTTCGCACCGTGCGGCATGAATCCGCCGTCGTCGGTGAGGTGCGCGAAGCCGGTGGCCTCGCTGTCCGGCAGACCGAAGAAGACGAGGAACGCGGCGCACAGGATGAAAGCGCACAGGGCGGTCACCTTGATGGTGGACAGCCAGAACTCGGTGGTGCCGAAGGACTTCACGTTGATGACGTTGACCGCGAGGACCACCGCCGCGACCGCGAGGATCGCGGCCGTCATCGGCACGCCCGGCCACCACCAGCGTATGTAGAGCGCGGAGGCGACGACCTCGGTGCCGATGACGACGACGGCGCTGAACCAGTACGTCCAGCGGGTGAGGAACCCGGCCCAGGGACCGAGGTACTTGTGCGCGATGACCCCGAAGGAGCCCTGGACCGGGTGGGCCGCGGACATCTCGCCGAGCAGCACCGCGATGATCGCGACGAGGACCGCCCCGATGGCGTAGGAGACGATCGCGGCCGGACCGGCGGCGCCCATGGCGGAGCCGGAGCCGAGGAAGAGGCCGGTGCCGAGGGCCGAGCCCAGGCCGATCATGGTGGTCTGGCGGTGGGTGAGCGAGCGCACCAGGCCCGGCTGCTGCGCGGACGGACCTTCGGGGGGACCGGCGGGTGCGGGCACGGGCGAGGACGCGGGGGCGGGTCTTTCCGGAGCGGCCATGGCGGGGACGTCCTTCTCTACGGAGAGCTGGCGGGGTGGGAGCGGGGCGGGAGCTGCTCAGAACTCGCTGTTGCGGAAGGGCTTTTCGGGGCGCGTCAGGTGGGGCTGTCCCAGGACCTTCTGCGAGGACAGCGCGTAGATGCCGTGGTTGGTCAGCACCCAGGCGATGTTGCGGTCCCACTCCACGTACACGCCGTGGGTCTGGTTGCCGTACGCGTAGTCCGGGGTCTCGGGGCCGTACGCCTTGGGGACGAAGTACGCCTCGATCTCGGGCCGGGCCGGGTTCTTCACGTCGAAGAACTGCACGCCCGCGTTGTAGAAGCCGTACCCGAGGACACCGGCGTCGTGCTTGCCGGGGTTGGTGTAGTAGCCGGTGCGCTTGGGGCCGAAGCTGCCGCGCCGCTGGCAGAAGTCCTGGAAACCGGCCGCCTTGGGCGGGGTCGGGCGGGGCAGGGTGCCGACGACGCGCGGGTGCTTCGGGTCCTTGGCGTCGATCTGGTAGACGTCCTTGTACGGCTCGTAGCAGTCCTCGGTGAGCGGGTAGCCGGAGTAGTAGATCATCCCGGTCCGCTCGTACTGCGACACGTCGATGTTGTCGCCCTCGGTGCCGGAGACGGAGGGCGGCAGGTCGAGGTGGCCGACGGCCTTCATGTGGGCCGGGTCGGAGATGTCGAGGACGGTCAGGCCGTAGCCGCCCATGGCGGCGAAGGCGTAACGCCCGCCCTGTTCCACCGGCTTGGGGATGAACAGCGGCATCCGCGCGCCCATCCAGCTGGTGCGGTTGCCGCAGCGCGGGTTGGCCCGGTACGCCGCGTCCTCGCCGGTGCGCTGGCCCGGCAGGTGCCAGGTGTCGAGCAGCTTCGGGTGCGCGGGATCGGACATGTCCCAGGACTGGTAGCCGGCGGAGTGCAGGTTGGTGGGGTACTCGGTGCCGGAGTAGGTGTCGTTCGGGGCGGTGGCGATGAACATGTACTTCTCGCCGGTCCAGTACGGCACGTCAAGCGAACCGGAGCCCTGCTGCGCCGTGTTCGGGTCGGAGGACAGCGGGTCCCGCTGGGTGGAGTCGGTGGAGACCGTGGCCAGGAGCTTCCAGTCCTTCTTGCGGGGGCCGTCGAGGCGGAAGACCTTGAAGCCCTTCAGGCCGGGCTTGGCGCGGAGCTTCTCGACACCGGCCGGGTCGCCGTACTTGTCGTGGCCGGGCTCGTCGGTGAGTTCGGAGATCTGCCGCTTGTCCTCGAAGCTCTGCACCATCACGTACGCGCCGAGCTTCTTGTTCCACTGGATGGTGGAGGCGCCCCAGTAGTCGCCCGCGGCCCAGGAGCCGTTGGCCTTGGACTCGTCGCCGCCGACGTCGCCGCGGGACATCTTCTCCACGACCGTCACCTTCTTCACGTCGGTGATGTCGTAGACGCGGCCCTCGGAGCGGTCGTACTGGAAGAGGTAGCGGCGGCCGTCGAAGTCGACGACGTTCTGCCAGGTGTGGAAGAAGTCGGGGGTGAAGTCGGCGCCCTCGTAGGCGGCTTCGACCTTCATGTTCTTGATGTACGAGCGGGTGTCGTACTTCTCGTTGCGGCCGGGGAAGGAGTGTTCGTGCTCCTCGTCGACCGGGGTGAGGGCGGGGTGGCGGAAGGTCCCGTCGAGCTGCATGCCGTAGGCGCCGGGGTCGGCGGGGCCGGGGCGGCGGTCCTCGCAGACGTCGGGGATGTTCGGGTCCTTGGCGGTGGCCGTGGTCGGGGCGGTGGTCGCGGTGGCGCCGGGCGCGAGCAGGGTCGCGACGGTGGCGACGGCCACGGCCGTGGCCAGTGCCGCTGTGGTGCGCAGGGATCTCATGTGAGTCCTCGAAGGTCTCGGCTGCGGGGGGAGGGAAGAGGGGGCCGGAAGCGGCGCGGGCGGGCCGTGCCGCGGGCCCTCAGGTGACGGTCGGGCGCTGCTGGAACTCCGGGACCCGGTGGGCGGACGTCGTCACGATGTCGCGCAGCTCCCGTACGGCGTGCAGTACGTCCGTGTGCGTGAGGTAGAGCGCGTTGAAGCCGAAGCGCAGCAGGTCGGGGGCCCGCATGTCGCCGATGACGCCGCGCGCGGTGAGGGCGGCGACCAGCGGGTACGCCTGCGGGTGGCGCAGCGCGACCTGGCTGCCGCGGCGCGCGGGGTCGCGCGGGGTGGCCATGGTGAAGCCGAGGCCGTCGAGGAGCGCGTCGGCGCATTCCTGGAAGAAGCCCGTCAGGGACAGGCTCTTGGTGCGCACGGCCGCCATGTCGACCCCGTCGTAGGCGGTGAGCGCAGCTTCCAGGGCGATCAGCGAGAGCAGCGGCGGGGTGCCGATGCGGGCGCGGGTGATGCCGGGTGCCGGGGCGTACGTACCGGACATCGCGAAGGGCTGCGCATGCCCGTGCCAGCCGGTGACGGGGTGGTCGAAGTCCTCCTGGTGCCGGTGGGCCAGGTAGGCGAAGGCGGGGGCGCCGGGTCCGCCGGAGAGGTACTTGTAGCCGCAGCCCACCGCGAAGTCGGCGCCGATGGCGTCGAGTTCGATGGGCAGCGCGCCGGCGGCGTGGCAGAGGTCCCAGTGGACGAGCGCCCCGGCCGCGTGGGCGGCGGCGGTGAGGGCCGCCATGTCGTACAGCTCGCCGGTGCGGTAGTCGACGGGGGCGTAGGCGGCGACGGCGACCCGGTCGCCCTCGGCGGCCAGCACCCCGGCGGCCTCCCGGGCGGGGACCCGGCGGACCTCGAGGCCGAGCAGCCGGCCGACGGAGTCGGCGACGTACTGGTCGGTGGGGAAGTGGTCGGGGTCGGTCAGCAGCAGGCGGCGGCCGGGGCGCATGCGGGCCGCGGCGAGCAGGGTGTTGAAGAGCTGGACGCTGGTCGAGTCGCCGACGACGACCTGACCGGGGGCTGCGCCAACCAGGCGGCCGATGGCGTCGCCGGTGCGGACGGGGGCGTCCCACCAGCCGTTGGCGTTCCAGGAGCGGATCAGGTCGGTGCCCCACTGGCGGTGCAGGGCGTCCTCGACCGCGGCGGGGACGGCGGTGGGCAGGGCGCCCAGGGAGTTTCCGTCGAGGTAGACGACGTGCTCGGGAAGGGCGAAGCGGTCGCGCACGTGGGCGATCGGATCGGCGGAGTCCAGCTCGGCGGCGCGCTGTTTCAACATGCGGGTACGTCCTCCGTACAGGAAGGGGTGGCGGTGGCCGGGCCGGTTTCCCGGCGCAGGTCGAGCGCGATGTCGGTGAGCAGGTCCTCCTGGCCGCCGACGAGCCTGCGGCGGCCCGCCTCGACGAGCAGGTCGCGGGTGTCCAGGCCGTGGCGGGCGGCGGTGGTCTCGGCGTGCCGCAGGAAGCTGGAGTAGACCCCGGCGTAGCCGAGCGTCAGCGTCTCGCGGTCGACGCGCACGGGCCGGTCCTGGGTGGGGCGTACGAGGTTCTCGGCGGCGTCGGTCAGCGGGAAGAGGTCGCAGCCGTGCTCCCAGCCCAGCAGGTCGAAGACGGCGACGACCGGTTCCAGCGGGGCGTTCCCGGCTCCGGCGCCCTGTCCGGCGAGCGAGGCGTCGACCCGGTGGGCGCCGGCCTCGACGGCGACGATGCTGTTGGCGACGCCGAGGCCGAGGTTGTGGTGGGCGTGGATGCCGATCTCGGTGCCCGGTTCGAGGACGTCGCGGTAGGCGCGGACCCGGTCGCGGACCCCGTCCATGGTGAGGCGGCCGCCGGAGTCGGTGACGTACACGCAGTGCGCGCCGTACGACTCCATCAGCCGTGCCTGGACGGCGAGTTCGGCGGGTTCGGCGAGGTGGGACATCATCAGGAAGCCGGCGACGTCCATGCCCAGCTCGCGGGCGAGCCCGATGTGCTGGGCGGAGATGTCGGCCTCGGTGCAGTGGGTGGCCACGCGTACGGAGGTGACGCCGAGGGCGTGGGCGCGGCGCAGGTCCGCCGCGGTGCCGATGCCGGGCAGCAGGAGCGTGGTGAGGCGGGCGCGGTGCAGGACGTCGGCGGCCGCCTCCAGCCATTCCCAGTCGGTGTGGGCGCCGGGTCCGTAGGTGACGGAGGAGCCCGACAGGCCGTCGCCGTGGGCGACTTCGACGGCGTCGACACCGGCCGCGTCGAGCGCGGCGGCGATGGCACGGACCTGGTCGACGGTGTAGCGGTGGGAGACGGCGTGCATGCCGTCGCGCAGGGTCACGTCCTGGACGTAGACGCGGGTCATCGGGCCGGGCTCCGTTCGGCCAGGCGCTCGGCGGTGCGCAGCGCGGCGGCGGTCATGATGTCGAGGTTCCCGGCGTAGGCGGGCAGGTGGTGGGCGGCGCCCTCGACCTCCAGGTAGACCGAGACCAGGAGACGGCCCCCACCGGCGAGCCCGACCAGGGGGTCGTCGGCGGCCAGGGTGCGGAACTGGGGCTGCTGCTTGAGTCGGTAGCCGGGGACGTAGGCGGCGACGGACGCGGCCATCTCGCGCACGGAGTCGGCGACGCGGTCGGTGTCGCAGTCGTCGACGACGCAGTGCACGGTGTCGCGCATGAGGAGCGGTGGTTCGGCCGGGTTGAGCACGATGATGGCCTTGCCGCGGGTCGCGCCGCCGACCTGTTCGATGGCGCGGGCGGTGGTGACCGTGAACTCGTCGATGTTGGCCCGGGTGCCGGGTCCCGCGGAGCGCGAGGCGATGGAGGCGACGATCTCGGCGTAGTGGACCCGGGCGACGCGGGAGACGGCGGCGACGACGGGGATGGTGGCCTGGCCGCCGCAGGTGACCATGTTGACGTTCGCGGCGTCCAGGTGCTCGTCGAGGTTGACCGGCGGGACGACGTAGGGGCCGATGGCCGCGGGGGTCAGGTCGATGAGCGTCTTGCCGTGGGGCGCGAGGGCGGCGGCGTTGGCGCGGTGGGCAGCGGCGGAGGTGGCGTCGAAGACGATGTCGATGTCGTCGAAACCGTCCAGGGCGATCAGGCCCTTCACCCCGTCGGCGCTGGTGGGGACGCCGAAGCGGCGGGCCCGGGCGAGTCCTGCGGAGTCGGGGTCGATGCCGATCATCGCGGCGGCGGTGACCACGCCCCGGCCGCGGATCAGCTTGACGAGCAGATCGGTGCCGATGTTTCCGGAGCCGATGACGGCGGCCTTCATCGGGCGGCCTCCTTCTCCATGTCGTGGTCGTGGTCGTGGCCGTGGTCGGGCGCGGTGCGGCCCGGGGCGCGGCCCCGGACGCTGTCCCCCACCAGGTCCTCCAGCCCGAAGAACCGGACGGCGTTGCCGCCCAGCACGGCCTCCTTCTCGTCCGCGGTCAGCCCGCTCTCGCGCACCAGCCGACCGATGTCCTCCTCGCCCAGGGGGAAGGGGTGGTCCGAGCCGAGCAGCACCCGCTCCGCACCCATCACGTCCACCAGCAGGCGCAGCGCACCCGGGTCGAAGACGGCCGAATCGACGGAGAACCGGTCGGTGTAGGCGGACGGCGGGCGCGGACTGTCGGCGCGCACCAGGTCCCGGCGGCGCCAGGCGTTGTCGGCGCGGCCGAGCAGGTACGGGAAGCTGCCGCCGCCGTGCGCGAACAGCAGCCGCAGCGAGGCGGGCAGCCGCTCGAAGGCGCCGGAGAGGATCAGCGACAGGATCGTCAGGTGGGTCTCGGCCGCCATCCCGGCGAGCCAGGCGAGCATGTAGCGGGAGAACCGCGGTCCGGTGGGCAGGTCCCAGGGGTGCACCAGGACGGCGGCGTCCTCGTCGGCGCAGTGCGCGAGGAACTCCACCAGCGCGCCGTGGTCCAGGTCGCGGTCGCCGAGGTGATTGCCGATGTGGACGCCGCGGAAGCCCTGGCGCATCGCCTCGGAGAGCGTGGCGCAGGCCGCCTCCGTGTCCTGCAGCGGCACCTGGCACAGGGGCGCAAGCCGTTCGGGAGCGTACGAACTGTAGTCGAGCAGGGACGAGTTGACGGCCGCGCACCAGTCGACGGCTCGGTCGGCGGGCAGCGAGTAGCCGAACATGAGCGGGGTGCTGGACAGCACCTGCACCGCCACCCCGAGGCGGTCGAGGTCCGCGACGCGGGCGGCGGGGTCCCACAGCGTGCGCCGCACCGGCCGGTACTCGTCGGCGCCGGCCATCATCATCCCGGCGTCCGGGCCGTCGGAGGTGCGCAGCCAGGGGGCCTCGTCGGACCCGGTGAGGCTCCGCGACCGGGCGCGGGTGATCTCCGGGAAGACGTGGGCGTGGATGTCGACGACGGTCATGCGTGCGCCCCGTCCCGACGGGTCCGCGGGCGCATCGCCTCGGGCCATTCCTTGCCGGGGTGCACGGCCCCGCAGTTGCCGCAGGTGCGGGCGGCCTCGTCGGCGTAGAAGGCCTCGAAGAGCGGCGGCAGGTCGTCGACGATCGAGGTCAGCTGCACCTCGCTGCGGTGCACCAGGTGGTGGCATCGCGTGCAGTACCACTCGAAGGCGTCGCGGCTGCCCTGCGGGCGGGCGAACTCGACGACCATGCCGATGCTGCCCTCCTCCGGGCGCTGCGGCGAGTGCCGTACGTGCGGCGGCAGCAGGAAGACGTCGCCCTGGCGGATGTGTATGTCGCGCGGGGGTTTGCCCTCCTCGTCCATGACCCGCAGCACCATGTCGCCCTGCAACTGGTAGAAGAACTCCGCGATCGGGTCGTCGTGGAAGTCCGTGCGCCGGTTGGGGCCGCCGACGATGGTCACCATCAGGTCGGCGTCCTGCCAGATCTGGACGTTGCCGACGGGCGGTTCGAGGAGGTGGCGGTGTTCCTCGATCCAGGCGTGGAGGTTGAACGGGGTCGCGCTCATGCGTGCAGCTCCTGCGGAAGGTGGGCGATGGCACTGATCTCGATCAGCAGGTGGGGGTGCGGGAGTTGGTGGACGGCGACGGTGGTGCGCGCCGGTCCGTCCGCGTCGAAGTACTCCGCGTAGACCTCGTTGTAGCCACCGAAGTCGTTCATGTTCACGAGGTACGTGGTGACGGACACCAGGTCGGCGAGGCCGCCCCCGGCGGCGCCGAGCAGGGCGCCGATGTTCTCGATGACGGCGCGGGTCTGGGCGCGGACGTCCAGGTCGGTGACGCCCATCGGGTCGGCGCTCGCGCCGACGAAGGTGCCGTCGGGACGGCGCGAGCTGGTGCCGGAGACGTAGACGAGGTCGCCGGCCCGGCGCAGGTGGGGGAAGCGGCCACGGGGCTCCGCGGCACCGGGGACGATCATGCGGTCTCCCTCCGGGTGGTGCGGGGGGCCGGGTCCGGGACCGGCGCCGTGGCGAACTGGACGCTGCCGAGGGTGGCGACCGTGGCGCGTACGTGGGTTCCGGGCGGCAGCGGTACGGCGGCCGTCGCCGCTCCGGCGAGGACGACGGTCCCGGCGGGCAGCTCCCCGGCGAGCCGGGCGGCGGCGGCCAGGGCCCGCAGCGGGTGCCCCAGGATCGCGGCGGTGGAACCGGTCTGGGCCGGGCGTCCGTCGATCTCCAGCAGCACGCCGAGGTTGGCCAGGCCACCGGGGTGCGTCAACTCGCCCGCGGCGGTCCAGGGGCCCACGGCGTAGCCGGCGGCGGAGGTGTTGTCGGCGATGACCTCGGGCAGGGAGAAGGCGAAGCCGTCGTACCGCGAGTCGATGACCTCCAGGGCCGGGGCCACCGCGGCGACCGCTGCCACCGGGTCCCCGCCGGGGACGAGGGTGTCCCCGAGCAGGAAGGCGACCTCGGGTTCGACGCGCGGATGGATCAGACCCGAGACGTCGTAGCGGCCGCCGTCGGTGATGCGCATCCGGTCGGTGATCCGGCCGTGGATCAGGTCGGACACCCCCATCTGCCGCATCTTGGCGAGGCTGGTGAAACCGAGCTTGAAGCCCGTGATCCGCTCGCCGCGCGCCGTCATCCGGGCCACCAGCGCCCGCTGGACGGCGTACGCCTCGTCGGTGGTGGCGAGCCCGGTGCCGCCGCCGGGGAGCGTGCGGGCGTCGAGGGCGGCGGTGTCGAGGCGTTCGGCGAGGGCGGCGACGTCGAGGCCGGTGGGGGTCGGGTTCATCGGGCCTCCCCCGCCGGTGCCCGCATCGGGTCGGCCCCGAAGGCCGCGCGGACCGAGCCGAGACCCTCGATGCGCGCTTCGAGCACGTCGCCGGGGGCGACGGCCGCCATGGGACCGAGCGCGCCGGTCAGCACGGTGTCCCCCGCTCGCAGCGGACGTCCCAGGCGTACGAGCGTGTCGGCGAGCCAGACCGCGGCGTGCAGCGGGTTCCCGAGGCACGCGGCGCCCGCCCCGGTGGAGACGGGCTCGCCGCGCCGCTCCAGGACCATGCCGGCCGTGCGCAGGTCGAGGTCGCGCAGCCGTACGGGCCGGGTGCCGAGGACGTAGGCGCCGCTGGAGGCGTTGTCGGCGATGGTGTCGACGGCGGTGATGTCCCAGTCGCGGATGCGGCTGCCGACGATCTCGATGGCGGGCAGCGCGAAGGCGGTGGCCCGGATGACGTCGGCGACGGTGTGCCGCTCGTGGTCCAGGTCGCCTTCCAGGACGAGGGCGACCTCGGCTTCCGCCTTGGGCTGGAGCACGGCGCCCCAGGGCAGGTCGGCGCCGTCGGGGACGGCGGTGTCGTCGAGCAGGGCGCCGAAGTCCGGGGTGTCCACGCCGAGCTGGGCCTGTACGGCGGCCGATGTCAGGCCGATCTTCCAGCCGGTGATGCGGCGGCCCTCGGCGAGGCGGCGGTCGGTGAGCAGGGACTGGACGGCGTAGGCGCCGTCCAGGTCGCCGCTCGGCAGGACGTCACGGACGGGGGCGCAGGGCACCCCGGTGCGGCGCGCCCGGTCGAGGAGCTCGGCGGCCCGCGTCACGGCGGCCGTCCGGTCCAGGGCCACGGGGGCATGGGTCACGGGGTCGTGGGTCACGGGGGCATGGGCCACAGGGTCGTGGGTCACGGGGTCGTGGGTCACAGTTTCACGCACACGTTCATCGGCTCGGAGAAGAAGTCGAGGGAGTGGTCGCCGCCCTCGCGCCCGATCCCGGAGGCCTTCACGCCGCCGAACGGGGTGCGCAGGTCGCGCAGGTTCCAGGTGTTGACCCAGGCGATGCCCACCTCCAGGGCGGGGGCGACCCGGTGGGCGCGGGTCAGATCGTCCGTCCACACCGTGGCGGCCAGGCCGTACGGGCCCGCGTTGGCCAGGGCGAGCGCCTGCGCCTCGGTGTCGAAGGGCGCCAGGTGGACGACGGGGCCGAAGATCTCCTCGCGCACCGCCGGGTGGTCCTCGGGCAGTCCGGTCAGCACGGTCGGCTCGACGTGGAAACCGCCGTCGCGCTCGTCGCCGAAGCGCGGCGCGCCGCCTCCCGCGAGGACCTCGCCGTCGGCGGCCGCCTTGGCCAGGTGACCCAGCACCTTGTCCCGGTGGGCGGCGGAGATCATCGGCCCGTAGCCGCCGAGCGCCCGCGCCCCGGCGGCGAGCCGCTCGGCGAACTCGTCGAAGACCGGGGCCTCGACGTACAGCCGCTCGGTGCACAGGCACACCTGGCCGCTGTGGGTGAAGGCGGAGCGGAGCGTACCCGCGACGGCCCGGTCCAGGTCCGCGTCGGCGAAGACCAGCCCCGCGTTCTTGCCGCCCAGCTCGAAGGAGACCGGTGCGAGGCGGGCCGCGGCGGCGCGCATGATGGTGGTGCCGGTGCCGGACTCGCCGGTGAAGGCGATCGCGTCCACGCCGGGGTGCTCGGTGAGCCACTGACCTGCGGCGTCGGCGCCCGGGCCGTGCACGAGGTTGAAGACCCCGGCGGGTAGTTCGGCCTCGGCGGTCACCTCGGCCAGCAGACAGGCCGTGCCGGGCGTGAGCTCGGAGGGCTTGGCCACCACCGTGTTGCCCATGGCCAGGGCCGGGGCGACCTTCCAGGTGAGCAGCAGCAGCGGCAGGTTCCACGGCGAGATCACGGCGACCACGCCGAGCGGCTTGCGCACGGTGTAGTTCAGCGCGCCCCGCCCGTCGGGGGTCGTGGTGTGCCAGGACCGCTCGGCGCGCCCGGCGAGGAGCTCGGCGTACGCGCGGAAGTTGGCGACGGCCCGCGGGATGTCGACGGCGGCCGCCAGCTCGCGGGGCTTTCCGGTGTCGGCGCACTCCGCGGCGACGAACTCCTCGAACCGCCGCTCGATGCCGTCGGCGATGCGGTGCAGTGCTCGGGCCCGGTCGGCGGGGCTCCACGCACCCCACGGCCCGCGCAGCGCCTCCCGGGCGGCGCGCACCGCGCGGTCGACCACCTCGACGGGGGCCGAGGGCACCTCGCCGACGGTGCGCCCGTTGACCGGGTCGACGAGCGGGAACGGATCGCCCGACGCGTCGAACCCGCCTCCCACGTAATGCCGCACAGGTGCGCTCACCTTGCAGACCTCCCCTAGCAGGTCGGGGCCTTCGGTTCTGGACCCCGGATCGTGCGGACATCATGCGCCGACATCGGTATGCCTAACCAATGCCAAATCATGTGGTTCCCATAGCGGTTCGGATATGGAAGGGTCAGATGCGGCCTGCAAAACCGCCGGGAACCGGCCAGCGCTCCGCCCGGACACGGCGCGTACGGCGGAGAGACCACGGCGGACAGAACCCTCTGGAAGGAGCGGCCCCGATGGACCTGCTGGACGGCCGGTTGAAGTTCCGGCACCTGACGCTCCTGGTCGCGATCGTGCAGCACGGGGGCGTGGCGCGGGCGGCGCAGGCGCTGCACCTCACGCAGCCCGCCGCCACCCGCACCCTGCGGGAACTGGAGGCCATCGCCGACCTGCCGTTGTTCGTGCGCGAGCCGCGCGGCATGCGCGCCACCGTCTACGGGGAGGCGCTGACCGGACACGCGCGGGCGGTGATCACGGAGGTCCGCCGGGCCGGTGAGCACCTGGAGGGCCTGCGGCAGGGCCACGAGGGCACGGTGACGGTGGGGACGTTGCTCGCCGGTGCGAACGTCCTGCTCCCCCGGGCCATCGCCCGCCTGAAGCAGGAGCGCCCCCGGCTGACCGTGGTCGTGCGCGAGGGAACCGTCGATGTGCTCCATCCCGCTCTGCTGGGCGGCGAGTTGGACGTCATCGTGGGTCGGGTGGGCCCGGCGCCGAAGGAGGGCGAGCGGCTGCACCAGCGGATGCTGTACCGGGAGCGGATCATGCTGGCGGTCCGTGCCGGACACCCCCTCCTGGCCCCGCGGCCCCCGGCGGGGACGGAGCCCGAGCCGCTCACGCTGCCGGACGCGCTGGCGTACCCGTGGATCCTGCCGGTGGAACAGACCGCGCTGCGGCAGGAACTGGAGGCCCTGTTCGTGGAGCAGGGCCTGGCGCTCCCGGTGGACCGGGTGGAGTGCACGTCGATCCTGACGATGCGCGCCCTGCTGCTCCAGACGACCATGGTGGCGCTGCTGCCCGAGCTGGTGCTGCGCGACGACGAACGCCTGGCGGCCCTACCGGTCGACCTCCCCTCGGTGAGCCGGACGGTGGGCACGACGGAAGCCTCGCACCGCACCCGCACCCCCGCCCTCCAGGCCCTCCTCCAACACCTGGACGAGGAGGCCGCCCACCTGGTCGGCCCACCCACCTGAGGCCCGGGGAATTCCTCGGTGACGACTCCGACGACATTTGGTGACCCGCCAGTGGTGCGGACGCGCGGTGAGCGGGGTGTGCCCGCACCGTCCATCTCGCCCGCACCTCAAGTGGTTTGTCCGCCTCACCCCATACGTCACTCTCCAAGTCCCGTGCCGCTTTTGAAGATTTTGTGAACGACCCAACCGCGACCCCGATGTGATCATCTTCCCGGCCGAGTCCGTCGCCGCCCCGAAGCGACGGCTCGCGATCGAGGAGGTCCGCATCCCCCATGAGGCTGCCCCACAAACGCCGCGCGGATGGCACCGACGGTACGGACGCCACTGGTCACGACGAGCGAACGGCAGGTCCGGACCGAGCGGATCGCACGGACCGCACCGACCGCACCGACCGCACCGGGCGCCCGCCGGGCCGAGCGGAGAGACGCAGGTCGGCCCGTAGGAAGGTCGGGCGCCGGCTCATCGACTTCCCCCGGCGCGGGCGGCGCGGCTGGCGGCGCTGGACGCCCTCCTGGAAGCTCGTCTGCGGCCTGTTCCTCTTCTTCGTCGCGGCCCTCACCGGCCTCTTCGTCACCGTCTACATACAGGTCGAGATACCGGACCCGCACGATTCGGCGAGCCGCCAGGCCACCGTCTACTACTGGGCGGACGGCAGCCGGATGGTGAGCGTCGGCAATGTGAACCGGCAGGACGTGAAGCTCGCCCAGGTTCCCGACTCCGTCCAGGGCGCCGTCATCGCGGCGGAGAACGCGGACTTCTACAGCGACTCGGGCGTCTCGGTGACGGGCATCGGCCGCGCCGCCGTCAACATCTTCAAGGGCCAGGAGACCCAGGGCGGCTCCACCATCACCCAGCAGTACGTGAAGAACACCTACCTGAGCCAGGACCAGACCGTCACGCGCAAGGTCAAGGAACTCTTCCTCTCCCTCAAGGTCAGCAACCAGCGGCCCAAGACCGAGATCCTGGAGGGATACCTCAACACCTCCTGGTTCGGCCGCGACGCGTACGGCGTCCAGGCGGCCGCGTACGCCTACTACGGCATCCCCGCCAAGGACCTGAACCCGAGCCAGGGCGCGCTGCTGGCAGCGGTGCTCAAGGGTGCGGAGAGCTTCGACCCCTCCCTCAGCGCCGACAACCACCAGCGCGCCGCGGACCGCTGGAGCTGGATCCTGGACCGCCAGGTCACCACGGGTTCGATGAGTGCCGAGGAACGCGCGAAGTACACGCAGTTCCCCGAGCCGAAGCCCCGCGTCAAGCCGACCAGCCAGGCGGGGCAGACCGGTTACCTCGTCGACATCGCCAACAAGTACATCAAGAGCCGCAGCGGGATCACGGACAAGGACCTGGCCGGTGGCGGCTACAACGTCCACACCACCTTCGAGAAGGACAAGGTGCTGGCGCTGACCAAGGCCGTCGAACAAGTGCGCACGGAGCGTCTCGACCCGAAGAAGCGGCCGGAGGACGAGTACGTCCAGGTCGGCGCCGCCTCGATACGCCCCAAGGACGGGGCGGTCGTCGCGGTGTACGGCGGCTCCGACGCGATCGAGCACTTCACCAACAACGCGGACACCTCGGGCGTTCCGGCGGCCTCGGCGTTCAAACCCTTCGTGTACGCGGCCGCCCTGGAGGAGGAGTCCACCGGCAGGAACCGCCCCACCGCCACGGCGGGCACCCTTCCCCCCAGGCCCGAACCGGCGGGGGCGGCGTCGGCGTCGTCCGCGGCCCTTCACGCGGCGCTGGTCAACTCCGACCACACGCCGTTCGTGGAGACCGGCAAGAAGATCGGGCTGAAGACGGTCAAGGAGGTGGCCGTCGCGTCGGGGCTGCGCGAGGAGAGCATGGCCAAGCTGGAGCCGACGTTCTCCATCGGCACCTCCACCCCCAGCGCCGTCCGGCTGGCCAGCGCCTACACGACCTTCGTCAACCAGGGCCGGGCCGCCGACCCCTACTCGGTGACCAAGGTCGAGCGGGGCGGCGTCGTGGTGGACGCCGGCTTCGGTCCGGGCAAGCCGCGGCGGGCGATCAGCGCCGACACGGCCGCGGCCGTCAGCTCGGCGCTGCGCCAGGTGAGCTGGACCACCCTCGGACCGCCCAAGGACGCGCGCACCTTCGTCCCGTCCTGGGCGGGCAGGACCGGTCCGAACGACCGCATGAACTCCGCCTGGTTCATCGGCGCGACGCCGGACCTGAGCACCTCGGTCGCGATGTTCCGCACGAAGCCCGACGTCCCGCAGCTGCTGCCGATGCAGGGCGTGGGCGGCCCCGATTCCGAGCGGGGCAGCGCCTTCCCGCCGCTGATCTGGAAGGCCTACAACGAGGCCGTCACGCCCGCGCGGCCGTAGCCGGAGCCGTAGGCCGTACCCACAGGTCCGGCGGACGCTTCGCCCTTGGGCCGGATGCCGCCGCGTACGGCCCCCTTCGGGTGAACGGACCGGCTCGGGCCGAACCGTACTGCGGCCCCGTGCCGAAGAGGGGGTGCGGGCCGGTACCGGGCCGCTGGCGCCCGGGCGCCACTGGAGCAACAAGGAGAGCCCTCATGTCTCGTCTTCTGAAGAGCGCAGCCCTCGCGATCGCCGTCGGCATGGCCGTCGTCGGTGGAGCGACCGCGGCGTCGGCCGACGCGGGCGCCTCGGCCGTGGCCGCCAACTCTCCGGGCCTCCTGTCGGGCAACGTGATCCAGGTCCCGATCCACATCCCGATCAACGTCTGCGGCAACAGCATCAACGTGCTCGGCCTCCTCAACCCCGCCGGCGGCAGCACCTGCATCAACAAGTGACGCCCCCGGCCTGACCCCGGCCCGGGGCGGAACTGCCGCAAACTCCTCCTCCGGGACCGATGAGTTCGGGCGGTGGCGGCGGTCATACCCGAGAAAGCCACGACAGCCGACCGGGGAGACCTCACATGTCCAGCACCGCCGCCACCACGCCCGCCACGACCACCACCGCCGCCGCTACCGGCACCCCCTCGGCCACGAAGTCCGGCAAGGCCGTCGTCCGGGTGGTCTGGACGCTGCGGATCCTGCTCGCGCTCTTCTTCGCCCTGGCCAGCGCGCTGCCCAAGCTGCTGGCGCTCCCCGCCGCGGCCACCGTCTTCGACTCCATCGGCGTGGGCCACTGGTTCATGTACCTGACCGGACTGGTGGAGCTGGCCGGAGCGGTCGGGCTGCTGGTCCGCCGACTGACCGGACCGGCCGCCACGGCCCTGATCGTCTTCTTGGTGTTCGCCTTCGTCACCCAGCTCACCGCCATGCACGGCGAGAACGCCGGGACCCCGTTCCTGTTCATGGTGCCGCTGGCCGTCATCGCCTGGAACCGGCGCGCCGAGACCGTCGAGCTGCTCGGCCGACTGCGCTGATCCGCTGCGCGCGGGGCCCGTCACACGCCCTGGGACGCGCCCTCCCGTACGGGAGCCCCGGGTGCCGGAGGAACGGGAGCGGCGTCCCGGGCGGCGGCGTCCAGCGCCGCTTCGACCCGCCGGTTGTTGGTCATGGACGCCGTGACGACCGTCATCGCCAGGAGCATCGCGGCCGCGGCGTAGAGCGGGGTGCGGAGGTCGAAGGCGGTGGCGAGCCAGCCGCCGAGGAAGGCACCCATGGGGGCGGCGCACATGGACAGCATGCGGGAGGTGGAGGCGACCCGCCCCATGAGGTGGGCCGGTACGATCGCCTGCCGCAGGGAGGGGCCGAGCACCATGGTGGCGCCCATGCCGGCCCCGCAGACCGCGAGCGCCAGCCCGGCGACGTACGCGTTCGGGGCGGCGGCCAGGCCCAGGATCGCGAGCCCTTCGACGGTGGCCGTGCAGGTCAGTGCGGTGCCGGTGCCCAGTCGTCGGCCCAGGTAGGAGGCGATGGCGGCGCCGAGCAGGCCGCCGGTGGCCTCCGCCGTGAGGAGCAGGCCGAAGCCGAAGGTGTCGACGCCGAGCCGGTCGTGGGCGAAGAGGGCCAGTACGGTCTCCACGGCGAGGAAGGCGACGTTCCCGACGGCCGGGCGCAGCGCGAGCCCGAGCAGCAGCCGGTCCCGGAAGACGTACGAGGCCCCCGCCCGCGCCTGCCGGAGCAGCGACTCGCGGACCTCCGGCGCGGGTCGGGGTACGGCGGGCAGCGTACGTACGAGCAGGGCGGAGACCATGAACGACACCGCGTCGGCGAGCAGCGGAACCGCCCGACCGAGCGCGAGCAGCGCACTGCCCGCGGGCGGACCGGCGAAGCCCGACATGGCCGTCTGGGCGCCGCGCAAGCGGGAGTTGGCGCGCTCCAGGAGTGCGGGGTCGCGCCGGAGCAGGTCCGGCAGGTAGGCGGTGGCGGCCGTGTCGAAGAAGAGTCCGCCGATGCCGAGGAGGAAGGCGACGGCCGCGAGCAGCGCGATGCTCAGCAGGTCGAGCGCCGCCGCCACCACGGGGATCACGAGCAGCACCGCCCGCGCCGCATCCGCGACCCACATCGTGCGTCGACGGTCCCAGCGGTCCACCAGCGCTCCGCCGAGCACGCCGAAGAGCAGCCACGGCAGCGTTCCGGCGGCCGTGACGACGGCGAGCGCCATCGGGTCCCGCGTCAAGGTCAGCGCGAGCAGGGGCAGGGCGGCGTGCATCACCCCGTCGCCGAGCGAGGACACCGTCTGCGCGGTCCAGAGCCGCCCGAACCCGGTCGGCAACTTCTTTGTTTCGGTGCTCACTTGGTGTCCTCCTCGGCCTGCTGGCGCGCCGCCGGGTGGAACAGCGCGAAGACGAGCGACGTGTCCGGGAGCGCCGGATCGGACAGCTCCCGGAACTCGTCCGCCAGGGCCTGCAAGCGCTCCCCCAGGTCCGCGAACTGCTCGTCGGTGAGCCGCAGGTGCGCCATCCGCACGTGCCGCTCACCGTCCGCGGGCGAGGCCTCCAGGTCGGCCACCGCGTGCCGCATCAGCAGGTCCGGGCCGCCTTCGCCCGGGTCCGGCAGCACGATCGACCGCGCGGCCATGGCGTAGTACCGCTCGGTGACCCCGCGGACCTTGCGCGTCCGGACGACCTTGACGAGGCCGGCGCGCTCAAGCAGCCGCACGTGATAGCTGGAACTCCCCTTCGCGAGGCCCACCCTCGCGGCGATCTGGGTGATCGTCGCCGGCTCGAAGCGGAGCACGGCCATGATCCGGTGGCGGGTGAGGTTGGAGACGGCGCGCAGCTGCTCGTCGGTGGTGACGTGGAACGTCTCGGGGACGTCATCGGTTGGCATGGGAGTAATGGTCAACGATTCTTGACCATTAAGCAAGGGCATATGCCGAGCGGGCGTTCGGGCGTGCCGGGCACCGACGTTCCCGCTGGTCGGCGGGCGGAACGGGAGGGGGACCCGGGGCGACTACACCCTTTGGCCTACCGCGCTTTGGGCCCTGCGGAGGACGATCTCGGGGCGCCGCCACGAGAGGGTTGATCCGTGCGAACAACCATCGGATACATCCTCGAAAGCATCGGCTACGTCGTAGGAGCCCAGGGGCTCATCGGCTTCGGGTCGCGAACCTTCTTCGACACGGAGTGGGGCTGGCTGCACAAGGTCGTCGACCTCCCGCCCGCCGCCTACCTCGGCATCGTCGCCGTGGGGCTGGTCCTCGTCGTCGTCGGGGTCAGGACACGAAGGACGCCCCGGCACCAGGAGACGGTCTGAGGACCGTCCCTCGATCGGCGGCTCGAGCGGCTCCCGGCCCCGCGCGCTGGACGACGGCCGGACGCGTGCTCCCCGTCGACGACGGCGCGCATGGCATCATCGGCCGCATGACTCACCTCCGTACAGGGAAGGGCGGCCACCGCCCCGTCCGATGAAGTGGCTGGACGAGGCCGTGGCCGCGGGGCACGTCACCGTGGCCGGCCACCCGTCCCGCATCGCGGTCATCGACGCGCTGCGCGCCGACCGCGCCGGTCCCGTATCCCTCCGACTGCTGCGACTCTCCTCCGCTGACGCCCCGTTCACGCGTCGCGCGGCCCTGGACCTCCTGTCGTGCGCCGAGGCCGGCAGCCCGTGGCCCGAGGCCGCCGCGGCCGCGCTCGCGCGGCTCGCCGACCCCGATGACGAGGTACGACGCCGAGCCGCGCACCTCGTCGTGCGGGCCGGTGGTCGGGACGCCGGGCTCCGGGCGCTCGGGGAACTCACCGACCCCGTGGTGCGCACCGTCCTCGCCGATCATCTCCAGGGTTCCCTCGCGCACCTGGGGGAGGACCCCCTTCCCTCCGTACGCTTCCTCGCCCGCCTGGAGGCCCTGCGCGTCGCTCCGGTACGCCAATGGCCGCCGCTCGACGGGGCGTTGCTCGCCGATGCCGGTGCGGCGGCGATCCACCTGGACGGTGTCGGGGGGCGCTGGGGCCGGGTCCTGTGCGGGCTGGGGCGCGAGCGGCACGTCCACGCGCTGACGGCGCGGCTCCTGCGCGACCCCGTCACCCGGGACATCGGCGCGGGCCTGGCCCGGGAGGCCTGTCACACCTGGCGGGCCGCCCCGGTCGCGCTCCTCCCGCTCCTCGTCCGTCACTGCGGACCGGACGTCAGCCCTGCCATGGCCGAAGCCCTCACCACCGCCTCCGTCTCGCGCGCCGCGATGCGTGCGCACGGCGCGCTGTTCGCCACGGTCGCCGTCACCCCGTATCCCCGGCCCCGCCACCTCTTCGGCAGTTCGAGCCCGCCGCAGGGGCCCGTGTACGACAGCGCCACCGCCGCCGCGATCCTGCGGGCCAAGCCCGTGGACACCGGTCGGCTCCGCCACGCCCCCGAACTCTTCGGAGCCTTGCTGGACGCGGGTCCGCTGAGCTTCCGCCAGGCTGCCCAGCTGTACAACCTGACGTTCAAACGGCCCGGGCGCCTCCAGGCGGTGTGCGCACCACTATGGCTGCGGCACGCCGGTCCCACCGCCGCGCCCCGCGTCCTCGCCCTCATGACACCGCACCTCGACGCCTACGGCATCGGCGAGTACTACGCGGAGGGACTGGCGCGCATGGGCCGCCGTGCGCTGCCCGCGCTGCCGTCGCTGACGGCACTGATCGAGCGACGTACCCGGATCCCGGTCAACGACTCCACCCGGGACGGCGAGACGATGCTCGACGAGAGCCTGCTCGCCGCCGCGCTCGCCGCCCGCCGCGCGATCCTCGCCGATGCCGCGCCCCGGCTCCCGCCGCCCACCCCCGAGCGGGCGTGAACCCGTGGGCGGGGTCAGCGGGCCAGGGAGATGGCGAAGGGGGCGAAGCCCTTCCGGCGCAGGACGTGGGGGACCACGAGGACCATGGCTTCGGTGGCGCGGGCCGTCGTGATGTCGCCGAGGTCCTCGATCTGTTCGGGACGCCAGCCCAGGTCCGCGAGGAGGTCGGTGACGGTCTTCTTCGCCTCGTCGTCATCGCCCGACAGGTAGGCGGTCGGTGGGGTGGTCAGGATCTCCGGAGCGGTCATGACCATGAACAGCATGGTGTTGAGGGTCTTGACGACCCGGGTGTCGGGGAGGGCGCTCTGGAGTTTCTCGGCGAGGCTGCTGCCGGGGTGGACGAGGTCGCCCGGGAGCCCGTCCTCGGCGTGGTGGGTGGCGTTGGAGACGTCGACGAGTATCTTGCCGGCCAGCTCGGTGCGCAGGTCGGCCAGGCGGTCGAGGGCGCTGTCGCCGGGGGTCGCGTTGATCACGAGGTCCGTGGTGCGGGCGGTGGTGCGCTGGTCGGCGAAGGAGATCCGCGGGGAGAGACCGGTGGCGCGGGCGGCGTTCTCCTTCGGGGTACGGCCGCCGAGCGTGACCTGGTGTCCGACCGCGGCGAGCTTGGTGGCGAGGTTGGCGCCGACCCGGCCGGTGCCGAGGATGCCGATGTGGGTCATGGGGTGGTGCTCCTTGTGGGTGTGGGGCGTCGGAGGGGGGAGGAAGGAGCGGCCGCGTCAGGCGAGCGGCCGCAGGATGTCCAGGGTGGCCCGGTGGAGGCCGGGGGCGGCGGCCAGGAAGTCGCCGCTGGCGGTGCTCCAGGGCGCGCCCGCCAGGTCGGTGACGGTGCCGCCGGCCTCGGAGACCAGCAGGGCGCCGGCGACCAGTCCGGAGCGGACGTCGGAGAACTGCCAGAACGCGTCCGTCCGCCCGGCGGCGACGTGGATGAGCTGCATCGTCGCGGGCACGGACACCCGCACCACGAGGCCGTTGATGAGCATGGCGGTGACCGAGTCGCCGATCCGCCGGAACGTCGCCTCGTCCTCGCCGGGCTTGGCCTGGCCGGTACCGATGAGGGCCGCCCCCAGATCGGTCTTGGCGGACACCTTCAGCGGGCGGCCGTTGAGGTGGGCGCCGCCGCCGGCGACCGCGGTGTAGGTGTCCGCGGTCAGCGGCAGGTGGACGACCGTGAGCACCGGGTGGTTGTCCCGGACCAGCGTGGCCGTCACGGCCCAGTCCGACATGCCGTGGACGTGGTTGATGTTGCCCTCGGCGGGGTCGACGACCCACCACTCCCCCGCCGGGAGCGCGCCCCCGGCCAACTCGTCCTCGGCCCACCGCGACCCCGGCCGGGCCCGCAGCAGCGGCTCCCGGAGCACCGCCAGCACCGCGTCGTCGTTGGCGTGGATCTCCGCCACGACCTCCTCCAGGCTCACTCCCCGGGCCTGCGGGGTGAAGCGGTCGAGCAGGATCAGACCGGCGGTCTTCACCGCGGCGGTCACCTCGGACAGGAACGCGTCGGTGACAGCGGCGGTGGCGGTGGCGGTGGCGGTCGTAACGGCAGTGTTCATGGAGGGCTCCCCTGGTTTCGGTCCGTACGTCGGTCGGGCGGGCGGTGCGGGGGGCGACCTGCGCCGCTCCCCTTGCCGCACTCCGAAGTTATGGCCCCCACCAATTAACGACAAGTGCATGCTCTGCACTTGTAGAGTTACTCCCATGCAATTGGACCTGAACCTGCTCACCGCCCTGGACGCCCTCCTCGAAGAGGGCAGCGTCGCCGGCGCCGCAGCCCGTCTGCACGTCACCGCCCCCGCGATGAGCCGCTCGCTGGGCCGCATCCGCAAGGCCACCGGCGACCAGATCCTCGTGCGCACCGGCCGCACCATGGTCCCCACCACGCGCGCGCTCGCCATGCGCGCCCAGGTCCACACCCTCGTGGAGCAGGCCCACCAACTCCTCGCCGCGCAGCAGGAGCTCGACCTGGCGGGGCTGAAGCGGGTCTTCACCGTGCGCTGGCACGACGCCCTGAACGCCGCGTGCGGCACGGCCCTGATCAGCGCCGTCCGCGGCGAAGCCCCCGGCGTCCAGCTGCGCATGTCCGCCGAGCCGGGCACCGACACCCCGGAGCTGCGCCGCGGCGAGGTCGACCTCGAATCGAGTGCCGGCATCCCGTCGCTCCCGGACGTCCGCCACCGCCTCGTCGGCAGGGACCGGCTGGTCGTCGTCGTCCGCCCGGGCCACCCGCTGACCGAAGGCGCGCTGACCCCCGAGCGCTACGCGGCCGCCGAGCACCTCACCGTCTGCCGGCGCGGGAACCTGCACGACCCGCTCGACGACGCCCTCGCGGCGACGGGCGGCCTCGAACGCCACGTCGTGGCCTCCGGTCCCACGTCCGCCTTCGCCATGCAACTCGTCCTCGCCACCGACCTGGTCGTCACCATGCCCGACGCGGTCACCCGCACCGCCCGGGAGCAGCTCGGCCTGGTCGCGCTGCCGCTACCGGCGCCGCTCCGGATGCCCGACGTCCCCCTGTACCTGCTCTGGCACCAGCGCTACGACGACGACCGCGCACACGCCTGGCTGCGCGAGTTGGCCGTCCGCACCATCCGGCCGCTGTTCGCGCCGCAGTGAGGCGGCCGCCCGTCGGCAGGGCTCGGCACGGCGGCCGACAGGTGCGTCACGCCGGGTGGATGAGGCGGCTCTCATAGGCGAACACCACGGCCTGTATCCGGTCGCGGAGTTCCAACTTGTGCAGGATGCGCCCCAGATGGGACTTCACCGTCGCCTCCGCCAGGTCGAGCGCGGCGGCGATCTCGCTGTTGGACCGACCGGCGCCGACCTGGACGAGCACCTCGCGTTCACGCGCGCTGAGCCGGTCCAGCCGCTGGGCGCGCTCCCCGGCGCTGCCGTCGGGGATGTGCGGGCGCAGGTCCTCCAGGAGGCGGCGGGTGATCCGCGGGGACACCACCGCGTCGCCCGCGGCCACGTTGCGTATCGCCGCGAGCAACTCCTCGGGCCGGGTGTTCTTCAACAGGAAGCCGGACGCTCCGGCCTTGAGCCCGGCGAAGGCGTACGCGTCCAGGTCGAAGGTGGTGAGGATCAGCACCCTGCTCCGCGGCGAGACCCGCACGACCTGGCGGGTCGCCTCGATCCCGTCGGTCCCGGGCATCCGGACGTCCATGAGGACGACATCGGGGCGCAGCTCCCGGGCGAGGCGTACGGCCTGGGCCCCGTCGGCGGCCTCGCCGACGGGCGCCATGTCGGGCTGGGCCTCCAGGACCGTGCCGAAGGCCATGCGCAGCAGTGCTTCGTCGTCGGCGATCAGGATGCGGATCGTCATGCGGACGCCCCTGCGCCGCTGCCGAGGAAGAGGCGCGTACGCACTCCCCAGCCGCCTCCCGGGAGCGGTCCGGCCTCCAGCGTCCCCCCGTAGGCGGCCGCGCGCTCGCGCATGCCGGGGATGCCGTGTCCGGCCGGGGTCGCGACGGGCGGGCCGGAGCCGCTGTCGGTGACGTCCACGGTGACGGTCCCCGCGCCGACCGCGGTCCCGGCGCCCGTGCCCTCCCCCGTCCCCGCTCCTGTCGAGCACCGCACGCGGACCCTCGCGTGCGTGCCGACGGGCGTGTGTTTGAGGCTGTTGGTCAAGGCTTCCTGCACCAGGCGGTAGACGGTGAGTTGTGCGGTGGCCGGTACGTGGTCGTGCTCGCCGTGGACCTCGACGCGGGTCGGCAGCCCGGCGGCGCCCATCTGACCGGCGAGCGCTTCCAGTTGGGCGATGCCCGGCAGCGGGTGGCGCTCCGCGCCCGCCCCGCCGTCCGGCTCGTCGGCCCGCAGGATCCCCAGCGAGCGCCGCATGTCGGTCAGGGCCTGCCGACCCGTCTCGGAGACCTGGTGCATGGCGGCGGTGGCCCTGTCGGGCGCGCGGTGCTGCGCGTACACGGCGGCGTCGGTGAGCGCGACCATGACGGACAGGTTGTGGGTGACGATGTCGTGCATCTCCCGGGTGATGCGGGCCCTCTCCTCGGCGGCGGCCAGTCGCGCCCGCTGGTCCCGCTCCCGCTCCAGGCGTGCCGCCCGTTCCTCCACGGCCGCGAGGTAGGCGCGCGTGGTCCGTACGTTCACCCCCAGGACCGCGGCGGCGACGACCATCGCGGTCACCGCGACGAAGGGGGTCAGGAACGCGCCGTCGGTCGCCCAGCTCAGGCAGGCCACCAGGGCCCCGCCCTCCGCGACGGCGGCGGCGATCAGCGTGCCGCGCCGGTCCGCGTGCGCGGCCACCGTGTAGAGGGCCACCAGCAGGGCGACGTCCGCGGGCAGCGGGACGTCCATCAGCCACTGGGCGAAGGCCGCGGCCGCCACGGCGCCGAAGACCGCGCGCGGGGCCCGGCGCCGCCACACCAGGGGCAGCGCGAGGGCGGCGGTGAGGGCCGCGGCCACCGGCAGCTCTCGCGGCGCGCGCGTGGTCACGACATTGAGCAGGAGGAGCGCCGGCAGCAGCGCGTCCGCCACCACGGGCGGCAGCCGCAGATCCCGGAACCGGTACCGGTGCCCCACCACCTCGATCATCACGCGTCCCGTCGGTTCGGCTCAGGAACCGCGACGCTCCGGAACTCCGGCGCTGCGGCAGCCCCGTCACCGTAGACCGCCGGAGCGTGCGGCACATGAGTCCAGCGTCTGACGGCGCGAGGGCGGAGTACGACCGCAGGAGGAGTTCCGGTACCTCCCCCGGTCGCAAGGAGTCCGCGGACCCGACCCCACCGCTTGCCCTCCCGGTCGCACGGGGATCGCGTCGGCGTGCGACCCCGGTCACCTGCCGGGGCGACCCGGGACCGATGTGGCGCCGTCCGCCCGGCGCCGAGCATGGCCGGGTGAACGAGACCATCGCGGGGCTGTACCTGTCGCCCCTGGAACTCCTTGCCCTGCTGGGCGCCGTCGCGCTGGTGTCGGCGCGCTGGCTCCCCGCCGCCGCCCGCCCACCCGTCGCGTTCGCGGCGGCGTCGGTACTCGCGGCGTCCGCGCTCGTGCTGGGCGTGACGTCGGGGATCCGCTGGCAGATGTGGCCGGTCCTGGCGGGCGGCGCCGTCGCGTCGCCGTTCGCCCTCGCCCCCCTCCTGCGAGCGAGCGGCCCGCCGCGCCCGTTCCGGCACCGCCGCGCCGACCGCGCCGACCGCACCCCCCACACCGCCCGGCCCGTCCGGCGGGCGCGCTGGTGGCTGGCGCTGCCGGGATCGGCGGCCTGCCTCGGCCTCGTCGCCACGGGCCCGGTGGCCGCCTGGGCCTTCCCCGTCCCCGTGTTCCCCGAGCCGACGGGGGACTACGCGGTGGGCACCCGGGTGGTGCAGTGGACCGACCCGGGCCGCCCCGAGACCTTCACCGCCGACCCGCACGACCTGCGCACCGTCGTGGTCCAACTCTGGTACCCCGCCCGGGAGATCCCCGCGGGCACGCGCCGGGCCCCGTACCTGGGACGCACGGAGCACGAGGCGCGCACCGTCTCGCACGCCCTCGCCCGCGGGGTCGGCCTGCCCGACTTCCTGGTCGACGGCGTCCCCCGGGCCCGCACCCGCTCGGTCTTCGACGCCCCCGTGGCCGGTGGGGGCGGACGGTTCCCGGTCGTACTGTTCTCCCCCGGGTCGGGTGGCGTGCGCACCCAGAACACCGCCTGGGCGGAGGAACTGGCCAGCCACGGCTACGTGGTCGCCGCCCTCGACCACCCCTACGACTCCGCCGCCGTCGTCCTCGCCGACGGGCGGACGATCGAGGGCGTGACCGCCTCCAGCGGAGACCGGGACGAGGACGCCGAGCTGGCCGCCCGGTGGACGGCCGTCCGGGCCGCCGACCTCGGCTTCGTCCGCACCCGGTTGGAGCGAGTGGACCGTCCGGACCCGGGCGGGAGCGCGGACCCGCTGACCGGGCGCCTGGACACCGGTCGGATCGCGGTCGCGGGCCACTCCCTGGGTGGCGCCGCCGCGCTGCAGGCGGCGCGGCAGGACCGCCGGTTCGCCGCCGTCATCGATCTGGACGGCTACCCGCACGGCCCGGCCTCGCCCGCCCTCGCCCAGCCGACGCTCGCGCTCACCCAGGCCGTCACCCCGGAGACCGACCCGCGCTACCTCCCCCGCCTCACGGAGGCACTGAGGCGCAGTACCGCGACGAGTTACCGGCTCACCGTCACCGGCGCCGCACACCTCACCTTCATGGACGGCCCCCTGTACCTGCCGCCCGTGCCCTCGCTCGTCGGCTCCCTGGGCCGTACCGGGAGCCCCCGGGTCGTCGCCGCCGCCACGCTCGCCTTCCTGGACGCGACCTTGCGGCGCGAGCCCGGTGACCTGTCCGGCGCCCTGTCGGCGTACGGCGAACTCAGCGTGTACGCCCCGGACGGCGGCCGCTGATCGGCGTTGCCGCGCCGGTGGCCGTCACTGGCGGGGAACGGCGACGCCGGCCGCGCGCAGCTTCGTCTCGACCAGAGCGTTCAACCTGGCGACGGACCCCGATCCGTCCTCCCGGTGGTGGTTGACCATCCCGTACCGGGAGGCGGTCTCGGGGTGGTCCCGGAACCCGACCGGCATCGACAGCAGCGCGCGGTCCGCGAGCAGTTTGTCGGCCAGCGCGGACGCCAGCTCCTCGATCCGCGGGTCGTCCGGGTCCCAGGACCGGGCGTCCAGGCCGCGCCGGGTCAGCTCGACGGACTCGGGGTCGTCGAGCGAACGTTCCAGCCGGGTGAGGAAGGCGTCGAAGATCTCCGGTACCAGTGCCCGGGCCAGCACCAGGGCCTCCCGTTGACCGGACACGTAGTCGCAACCGAAGCCGAGTGCGACGAGCCGGTCCAGGACCGCGCAGGCCCGGTCGGGCAGCAGGGCCCGGTCCCCGTGGTCGAGGCGATGCAGCCGGTCGCGGCGCGCGGTCAGCTCCTCGATCCGTTCGGTGAGCCGCCGGTGGACGTCGCCCAAGGTGGCCGCGAAGGCCTCGGGGTCGGCGTCGAGCAGGTCGGCGATCTCGGCCAGCGGCACACCGGCCGCGGCCAGGGTCCTGACCTGGACCAGCCGGAACAACTCGCCCGACCGGTAACGGCGGTAGCCGGACACGTCACGTTCCGGCTCGGCTACCAGGCCCAGCCGGTGGTAGTGGCGCACGGTCTTGATCGTGACACCGACGTACGAGGCCGCCTGGCCGATCGTGAGCCCGTCTGCCATCGGCTCGGCGCACCTCCCGTTCGTGGACGGCCGTCGGCCCGTCGGCAACTGCCGTCGCCGGCGAGCATAACGCGCGCGCCGCGGTCGCGGGGTTGACCTTGACCTTGGGTCAAGGGTGCAGGTTTCTCCGTAGGCCGCCACGACAACCGCGACGGCGCACCCGCACACCACGCAGAGGAGACCCGTCTCATGGGATCGGTCGACACCACCAACACCCACACCAGCGGCACCCACACCAGCAGCACCGACGGCGGCACCGGAAACGACAGCGGCTTCACGGACGACGGGCTGCGCCGATTGCGCGAAGTGCTGGCACGGCACGTCGAGTCCCGGCGGATTCCGGGACTCGTCGCCCTGGTCGGCCGCGGCGGCCGGACGCACGTGGAAGCGATCGGGACGATGCGTCACGACGGTGGCGCGCCGATGCGCCGGGACACGATCTTCCGGATGGCGTCCACGTCCAAGCCGGTCACGATGGCCGCGGCGATGGTGCTGCTCGACGAGTGCCGTTTGCGCCTGGACGACCCGGTGGACCCGTGGCTGCCGGAACTCGCCGACCGGCAGGTGCTCAGGCGGCCCGACGGACCGCTGGACGACACCGTCCCGGCGCGGCGGCCGATCACCGTGCGGGACCTGTTGTCCTCCACGTTCGGGCTCGGCGTGGACTTCGAGTCGATGGCCTCGCCGATCCGGGCGGCGACCTTCGAGCGCCTCGACTACAGCGTGGCCTCCGGGCCGGCGCCCGGGCCGGACGAGTGGATGCGGCGCCTCGGCGAACTGCCGCTGCAGTACCAGCCCGGCGTCCGCTGGCAGTACGACCTGAGCAACGAGGTGGTCGGCGTGCTCGTCTCCCGGGTCGCGGGACGGTCGTTGGAGGCGTTCCTGCGCGAACGCGTCCTCGATCCGCTGGGCATGGTGGACACCGCCTTCCACGTGCCCGCCGACAAGGTGGACCGGCTGCCGCCCCTGTACGGGCCCGATCCGCAGACCGGCGAGTTCACCGTGTGGGACGAGGCGGTGGGGGGACGGTCCAGCACGCCGCCCGCCTTCCAGGGCGCCGGTGGCGGGTTGGTCTCCACCGCCGACGACTACCACGCCTACTTCCAGATGCTGCTCCACCACGGGATGCACGGCAGTGAACGGATCCTGTCCCGGGCCGCCGTGGAGCTGATGACCACCAACCGCCTCTCGACCGACCAACTGGCCGCCCGGGAGGCCATGTTCGCCAACGTCGCCCACCTGTCCTGCGGCCAGGGATCGGCCGGCGGCTGGGGCTTCGGGATGGCGGTGCGCACCCGGCGCGACGACTACGCGCCCGTCGGCCAGTTCGGCTGGTTCGGCGGTACCGGCACCACCGCCCACGCGGACAGGACCACCGGGATCACCGGTGTCCTGCTCACCCAGGTCGGGCTGTCCACCCCGGATTCACCGCGCGCCATGAACGACTTCTGGACCACCGTCCACCAGGCCGTCGCCTGACGCCGGTGCCGGGACCGGTCCGTGCCGTGCGGCGCCCCGCATCACCCCACTGACCGACCCCGCTCCCGGCGCGAACAGCCGGCGTCTCGTCTGGCTGGCCTCCGACGGCGATTCGAACCCCGTCGGAAGCGCCTTCCTGCGCCTGTTCAACAGTCCCGAACAGGAGCACCTGGCCGAACTGACCCTCCGGGTCCATCCGGCGGAGCGGCGCCGACACGTCGGCTCGCGGCTCCTGGACGCGGCCGTGGCCGCTGCCCGGACGGATGCCCGCCGCTGCGTCATCGCGCAGGCCGGGGCCGGATCGCCGGGCGACCGCTTCCTGCCGGCGCGCGGTTTCAGGAAGGTCCTCACCATGCGGTACACCCGCCTGGCGCTGGCCGACGCGGACACCGCCGCCCTCGCCCGCGTCGTCGAGCGTCCGCGTCCCGGCTACCGGCTGATGTCATGGCACGGAACCGTGCCCGACGACCTCGCCGAGACGTTCGCCGCCTCCCGCCGTGCCATGGACGACATGCCCATGGACGAAACCGACTACGGCACGGTGAGCTGGGACGTGGACCGGGTCCGGGCCGCGGCGAAGGCCGTCGAACAGCGGGGCGACCACCTGCACACCGTCGTCGCCGTGGACGCGCGCGACGGTTCGATCGCCGGGTTCACCGAGCTGGTCGTCCCCGGCAGCGGCCGAGGTGACGGCCAGCACTACGGCACCGGCGTGTTGCCCGAGCACCGTGGGCACGGCCTCGGCCGGTGGATGAAGGCCGAGTCGATCCGGCACGCCCAGGAGCGCCATCCGCACCTCGACGGCCTCCTGACCGACACCGCCGACAGCAACACGTCCATGCGGCGGATCAACGACGGTCTCGGCTACACGCCCACGCACACGACGCACCAGTACCAACTCGACCTCTAGGCAGCGGCGGACGGTCGGGCCGGTCCCGGAGACCTCGTGGACCGGCCCGACCAACCAACCACCGACAGACCGAAACCACCCGACCCGGTCAGGAGTCGGAACGGAACGCCCCGTGGACGCGCAGGTCGCCGTTGACGGCCACCTTTCCGTCGTTCGTGTGCATGATCCAGGCGCCCCCGCTCCGGACCGACAGGTGCCCGCCCGCGTTCACCTTCCCCTGGAGGCGCGATTCGCCCTGGACGCGCAGCATGCCGAGGGTGGTGAGGTCTCCGGCGACCGTGACCGTCCGGTCCGCCTTCACCTCGCCCTCGGCGTCCAGGCGCCCGTGGACGATCAGCCGCGGCGGGCCGTCCTGCGTCTCCAGCACGTCGTCGACGCTCAGTCCGCCGTGGAGGGTGAGGCGTTCCTTGACCTGGGCGCGGTCGGTCGCCAGGTCGTTCAGGTCCGCCTTGTCGGCCGCGACCGTGCCCCACTGGCGGCTGCCGGATCCCTGGAAGACGTTCAGCCCGGAGGGCGGGAACTCGATCCACCCGTCGGCGGCCGTGCGGCCCTGCACCCACTGGGTGTTGACGCCGTTCAGGTCCGCCAGGTCGGCGGCGACGGTTCCCCAGTCCTGCTTCCCGTCCTTGCGGACGTTCACCCCCGACTGCGGGAACTCGACCCATCCCTTGCCCGCGTCCCGGTCCCCCACCCACTGGGTGTTGATCCCGGCCACGCTGAGCTTGTCGGCCGTCACCGTTCCCAGGTCGCCGCCGCTGCCGTGGCCGACCCTGATTCCGTCGGACGGGAAGCGGATCCACCCGGCGTCGCCCCCGCGCCCCCGGACCCACTCCGCGGTCACGGTCTCGACGTCGGCCCGCGCGGCCGAGAGGGCGCCGGGGTCGTCGGCGGCGTCGCGGATCCACGCCCCCTGCGGGGTGAAGACGATCCGGCCGCGGTCCGTCGTGCCCTCGACCCACGGGCTGTGGATCCCGGCCGTCGCCGTGACGCCCTCGAACTCGGGGCTGCGCAGGTGGACCGTGGTGGTGAGGAAGTAGCCGGGCTGTGCTCCGCCCGGGGACGTCGCGATCAGGGTGTACGTGGCATCCCGCTTGGGCTCCCGGCCCGGGGCCGGTGACCACTGCCAGCCCGTCGTGCCCTGCGTCGGCGCCGCCGTCTCCGGGGAGCCGTCCGGGCCCTGGATCCGGTAGACGAGGGTGTCGGGCCCGTCCCACCGCAGGACGACGTCCGCACCGCCGGCCACCAGGGACTGCTGCGCACGGAAGTTGCGCGGGACCTTGGGCAGTTGCTTGAGCAGGCTCAAGGTCACCGGGGTCCTGCGGACGAAGGCGCCGTTCGCGGCCCGCTCCGTCACGCGCAGCAGCACCAGCCCCGACGCCGCGGAGACGGGGAAGCCGTCCAGGACCAGGACCATCGAACCGGCTTCCTGGAAGAGCGTGTTCGGCCGGGCGGTCACGGTGAGGACGCCCGCGGTGTCGTCCCAGGCGACGAGCGGCTCCTCCCCCTGCTTCGTCCCGGTGTTCCGCTCCACCCGGGCGGTGATCGTCTTCGGGTCCGCCGTCAGGTCGCCGTCCCCCTGGCCGCAGGGCACCCGTACCTCGATGGAGTACCAGATCACCTCGTCCATGGTCGGATTGGAGACGACGACGTAGACCGATCCCTGGCGTTCCTCGCCCGCGGCCGGCACCTGGAGCGGAGCCGGATCGGTGAGTATTTCGTAGTGCAGAGAAGCCATCGCTGAAGACCCCCTGGTTACGCTCTCCGACGCTCGCCCCCGACGGGCCAGCCCCTCCAGCACAACACCCACCGGTCCGCCCGACACGCGGATCGGCCCCAACCGGCCCGAAACAGAGGTTCGCTGGCCGAATCGGGAATCTCCCACTTTCTGGCTGCCGTCCTCCTGCGGTCCGGGGGCGGACGCGGGCCGGGAGGACCTCAGGACCGCGTCCGTTCCGTCCGGGCGCCGACGCGGAAGCGCAGCCGGCAGATCACGGCGTCGGTGTCGCGGCGCACGGCGTGGGCGACCACGGAGCCGCGCTGGTTCTGGAGCATCCGCTGCCACAGGTGGGCGGGTTCGGTCTCCGGGATGAGTACGGTGATCTGGGCGCCCGGACGGCTCCGGGCCAGCTCGCGCACGTACGCCGACACCGGGCGTCCCACCTCGCGCCTGTCCGAGGCGAGTTCGACGAGTTCCATGCCGGGGTTCCACAACTCCCAGTCCCGGCGCAGCGCTTCCGCCGAGCGGAGGTCCTCCGACGCGGGATGGGTGACGGTGACCGCGAGGACCTCGTCACCGAGGGAGCGAGCGGCGGTGAGGGCCTGGCAGGTCAGCCGGGACAGCCCCGCTACGGGGACGACGACCAACGAGTGCGCCCGGTGCGGCGGTCGGGGTACGCGCCCGAGCTCGAGGCGGTCACCGATCTCGCCGTACGCCCGGTGGACCTTCTCGAAGCCCAGGACCATCAGCGGCAGCGCGAGGACGATCACCCAGGCGCCCTCGGTGAACTTGGTGGCGGTGACGACCACGGCGCAGACACCGGTCAGCAGGGCGCCGGAGCCGTTCAGCGCCGCCTTGGCCCGCCAGCCCCTCGGCCGCTCCGCCTGCCAGTGCCGGACCATCCCGACCTGGCAGATCGTGAAGCCGACGAAGACCCCGATGGCGAAGAGCGGGACGAGGGTGTTGGTGTCGCCGCCGGAGAGGACGAGCAGCGCGGCGGAGACGACGGCCAGCGCGAGGACGCCGTGGCGGTGCACCTGCCGGTCGGCCTTCAGGGCGAAGAGGTGCGGTACGTGGTGGTCGCGGGCCAGCAGGCCCATCAGCACGGGCAAGCCGCCGAAGGAGGTGTTCGCGGCCAGCGCGAGCAGCACCACGGTCGCGAACTGGACCGTGTAGAAGGCCGCGTTGTGGCCGAAGGAGGCGTCCGCGAGCTGGGCGAGGACGGTGACGCCCTCGACGGGCTGGAGGTGGAAGCGGCCGATGAGGATCGACAGTCCGATCAGCATGACGCCGAGGAGCGCGCCGAGGGCGACCTCGGTGCGCTGGGCCCGGCGGGCGGCCGGCGCGCGGAAGGAGGGGACGGCGTTGGCGACGGCCTCGACTCCGGTGAGGGCCGAGCAACCGGCGGCGAAGGCCTTGAGCAGCAGGAGCGCCCCGACGGTGGTGGCTCCTTCGCCGAGTACGGAGGCGTGTCCGGCGGCGGAGGCGGTGCTGACCGGTCCGTCGCGCAGGAGGCCGACGACGATCATCGCGAGGATCGACCCGACGAAGAGGGCGGTGGGGACGAGGAACGCCTTGGCGGAGTCGACGATCCCGCGCAGGTTCACGGCGGTGACCAGCACCAGGACGGCGAGGCAGATCCCCACCCGCTCGTCGTGGAGGCCCGGGAAGGCCGAGGTCAGGGCGGCGACGCCGGCCGTGACGGAGACCGCGACGTTCAGGACGTAGTCGAGGATCAGCGAGGCGGCGGCGACCAGGCTCGTACGCCGACCGAGGTGGCGCCCGGCGACCGCGTAGGCACCGCCGCCGTCCGGGAACGCGGCGATCACCTGGCGGTAGGAGGCCACCAGCACGGCCAGGAGCGCGGCGATCGCCAGGGTCACGGGGAGGGTGAACCCCATGCCGTGCGCGCCGGCGGCGGCCAGGACGAGGACGATCGCCTCCGGCCCGTACGCGACGGACGCCATCGCGTCGAGCGACAGCGCGGCGAGGCCCTGGACGGCGGTGAGCCGGTGCCGGTCCGCGGCCACGGCCTCCACGGTCGCGGTCCCTTCCCCGGTCGCGGTCCAGCCGGTGTCCGGGGGCTCCTCCCGGCTCGGCCCCCGCGCCGCCCCGGTCGTCTTTCCTACCTGCATGGCCATGTCGCCAGTCCCTCCGAATGAGCACGTCAGGACAGCGTCGAAGGCGTACGGGGTGGTCGGCGGCGCTCTTGGCATGATCCATACGGCGGCCCCGCCGCTCTTCACGCGATCCATACGCACGGGCGGGCGTCGGCTCGGACACGGGGACAATCCCTGCCCGCGAGGGCGTGACCCCAGGGCTGCCGGATCGTTTCTCCTTGTAGCGCGCCGGATGCACATTCCGCTCCCCTGCGGCGGCGCGCCACGCGGAGGCCCCGGGAACCATCTCCCGGGGCCTCCGCACCCGTGACCGAGCCCGTAGACCCCGTGGCCGCGCCCGTCGCCCCCGCAGCGGATCCACCGCGCGGCGTCGGCGGCTGATCGATCCCCGGTCGAAACACCGCGCACCCCCTGGCGCGCCCTCCGGGCCCCGGCGCCGGGGCCCGCGCCGACCTGCGGGAACCGTGTGTGAGCATGGGGCTGTTCCGGCACATCCGAACGTCATGGGGGGACCATGCGCACCCGTACCACCCTCGCCTCGACCGGCCTGGCCACCGCGCTCGCGGCCGCGCTGGTCCTGTCCGGCTGTTCCGCGTCCGGCGGCGGCCCGCGCGCGGGTGGCGGCGGCGCCACCGCCTCCGTACCGGCGGCGCCCCCCGCGCCCGCCACGGGCGGCGGCCCCGGCTTCGAAGGACCGCGACCGCAGGACCAGAACCTGCTCGCCTGGACCGGCGACCCCGGTGACGCGGGGCACGTGACCGCCCAGTCGGCGGCGGGTGTGGGCGGCCGCGTCACCTTGGTGCGGATCGTGCTGCGGGAGCGGATAACCTGGTCCAACATCTGGCTGGGGCTGGCCGGCATCGACCCGAAGGCCCAGCTCGCCAACTGCCAGCTCGGCGTGTACGACGCGAAGGGCGCCCTGGTCGCCGCCACCGCGGACATCTCGCCGCAACTGATGACCGACGCCGTGGCGAAGCCGCTGCCCCTGACCACACCGTTCGCCGCCGACCCCGGCACGTACTTCATCGCCCTGCTGCTCAACGGCAACTGGGCCACCAACGGCCTCACCCTCAAGTCCACGGGCGCCGGCATCTCGGTCAACGCGGGCCTGGCCCCGCCGAACCTGCGCTACAGCACCCTGCTGACGGGCCAGACGTCCCTGCCGGCCACGGTCAACCTCGCCGAACAGTCCACCAGCACCATCAACACCGGCTGGGCCAGCCAGTGGTACGCGATCTCCTGAGCCGACGGCGCCCGTACCCAAGGCGTCCGCGGCCCTACGGCCCGTCCGTCTCCGGGCGGCGCAGGCGGTAGCGGACGCCGTCCTCCCCGGATCCCGCCCGCTCGAAGCCCGCCCGGGCCACCACCGCGTGGGAGGGGAGGTTGCCCTCCTCGACCACGGCGTGCAGCTCGGTGAGACCGGGCCGGGCGAACGCCAGGGCGGCGAGCGCGCGCAGCGCCTCGGTCGCGTGGCCGTGGCCGCGGGCCGAGGGGACGAGGTCGTAACCGACCTCCGCGTGGCCGTCGGGGTCGGGGGCGCCGTGGAAGCCCATGCCGCCGATCGCGCGGCGGTCGCTCAGCCGGACGATCGCGTACGGGCCCCAGCCCGGGTGGTACTCCCCCACCTCACGGGCCAGCCCCACCATCCCGGAGGCGATGCGGGTGCCTTCGCCGGGGCCCTCCTCGGGCCAGTGGAATCCGCCGTCGCCGCCCTCGTACAGGTCGGCCGCGGCGGACGGGGAGATCTCGCAGAGCACGACCCCGACGCCGGGGACCGGGTCGTTGTACCAGCGCCAGCCCCGCCGTCGGGGCAGGCCCGGCAGGTCGGCCCGGCCGGTGGCGACGAGCAGCGACCCCCACGGGCCGCCCTCGGCGGAGCGCGGCGCGTGCGGGAAGAGCCGGTCGAGGACCGGCCCGGCCGTGTCCGCGGCCCCCTGCCACTCGGCGTCGCCCAGGCCGTGCGCGATGTCGTGGGTGTGCAGGAGGAGCTCGGCCGCCCCCATCGCGGCGAATCCGTCGGGGCCCGCCGGACCGGCGGGGTGCCAGGCCCGCACGTCCTCGCCGGTCGTGCGGACGGCGGCGGACAGCATCCTCCCGCTCGCCTCGACCAGGTCGACCAGCCCGTCGGGCGGGGTGCCGGGAGCCGCTGCGACGACCAGCGGGAGGTAGCCGCCGGTGACGCGCCCGGCCAGCTGCGCGGCGAAGCCGGTGAGGTCGCCGGCCAGGTGGACGGCCGTTTCGCGGCAGCTCCACTCCAGCCCCGCCGCGGGCACGGACCAGTCGAGGTGCGCGAGGGCCCGCAGCGCCCGTACGGCGTCCGAGACGGCGCGGTCGAGGTCCTGGGGGCCCATGTGTGTCATGCCACGACCCTACGGGCCGCCCGGTGCCCCGCCGCGCGCGGCCGGCCGCCCCCGTCCGCGTCGGGGACGGCGAGGTGACGCACGGGGGCGCCGCACGTCGACCGACCGCGGGACCCGGACTATCGTGCCGATCCGTAACGTCCCCCGGCCGCGCTGACCGGCCGTTCCTCCCCCGGGGCACCGACCTTGAGAGGCACCATGCGCATGGACGACCCGAAGCGACACGCCCTCGACGCGTTGGCGTCGCAGGCGGCATTCGACGAGGCGTTGCGGAAGATCGACGCCGACGCGGGCTTCGACGCCGCGCACGGGATCGATACGAGCACCGTGGTGGAACCCTGGGAGATCGAGGAGGCCGACGCCGCCACGCTGGAGCACAACTCCCGCTACTCCCCCACCCCGCTGCGCACGATCCGGCAGGCCCTGGCCGCGTCCCCCCTGCGCCACGAGGACGTGTCGTTCGTGGACTTCGGATCCGGCAAGGGGCGCGTGCTGCTCGTGGCCGGGGAACTGCCCTTCCGCAGCGTGATCGGCGTCGAATTCTCCCGGAGCCTGTGCGAGACCTCCCGGCGCAACATCGAGCGCTTCGGTACGGACCGCCGACGGTGCGGATCGATCGAGGTGCACCACGGGGACGCCGCGCGGTACGCGGTCCCGGACGACGCCGGGTTCTTCTTCCTCTACGAACCCTTCACCGGGACGATCGCCCGCGCGGTGCTCGCCAACATCCGCGCCTCCCTCCTGCGCCGACCCCGCGGGGCGGTCCTGTGCCTGGTGGGGGACGACCTGCTCCCGGTGATCGCGCAGGACCCGGAATGGGAGCGGGTCGGCGAGGTGCTCGTCTCCCCCGACGCCCCGTACTTCGACACCCACCTCTTCTCCTTCGCGCCCCGGCCGTAGTCCGGGGCGGGGCCTGCCGGGGCGGCGCGAGGGGTGGGGCGTGCGCGCCCGGCGCCGGGGCGTGGTGTACCAAGTTCTTCGTGACCGAACAGATCCAGCCCTCGACCATCCGCGTGTTCATAGCGCTCGCCCCGCCCGACGAGGCCAAGGACGAGCTCGCCCGGGCCCTGGGCCCCGCCTACGACGCGTACCCCCGCATGCGGTGGAACCGGATCGAGGACTGGCACATCACCCTGGCGTTCCTCGGCGAGCTACCGGTGTCCGCGGCGGGGCTGCTGCGGCCGCCGCTCGCCGAGCTGGCGGCGGCGCGGCCGCCGGTGGAACTGGCCATGCGCGGCGGCGGGCACTTCGACGAGCGGGTGCTGTGGAGCGGGATCGAGGGCGACCTCGAAGGGCTCCACCTGCTCGCCTCCGAGGTCCGCGCGGTGGTCAAGGAGGCCGGGGTGGCCTTCCCGGAGCGGGCGCTGCGTCCCCACCTGACGCTGGCCCGGGCCCGGCGCGACGATCCCGCCAGCGTGGTGGAGGCGGCCGCCGGGCTCTCCGGTTTCGTCGGGCGCCCGTGGCGGTCGCGGCGCCTGCACCTGGTGGGCAGCAACATCGGCCGCGGGCCGGGCCCGATCCACTACCGCGACATCGAGGCGTGGGACTTCGACGGCGGGCGCTGAACCCGGTGGGGCGGCGCCGTAAATGGGTCGTCCGCGGCCGGGCGCGGTGGCAGGATCCGCTCGACGGGATCGTCTCCGAGAGGTGGCCGTGATGTCCCTTGCCGCACCCGGGCCCTCCGGGTCCGCCGCACGCGCCGGGTCCGCCGGGGCCGCCGGACCCCTGGCCGATCCGCTGGTCAGGACCCCGGCCGGGCTGCTGCGCGGCGGCCGGGAAGGGGGCCTGGCGGTCTTCCGCGGGATCCCCTTCGCCGAACCGCCCGTCGGCGCGCTGCGCTTCGCCGCGCCGCGTCCGGTGCGCGGCTGGGACGGGGTGCGGGACGCCCGGGCCTTCGGGCCGCCGCCCCCGCAGGCCGGGGTGTTCGGGATGGACGCGTGGTCGCGCGAGGCGGCGGGCGACGACGACTGGCTGACGGTCAACGTCTGGTCGCCCGACCCCGGGCCCGGCGCGGGGCTGCCGGTGATGGTGTGGATCCAGGGCGGCGCCTACGTGATCGGCGCCGCCGGACTGCCCGAGTACGACGGCGCCCGCCTGGCGCGCGAGGGCGGTGTGGTCGTGGTGACCTTCAACTACCGCGTGGGCATCGAGGGCTTCGCGCAGATCGACGGGGCGCCCGCCAACCGTGGCCTGCTCGACCAGATCGCCGCGTTGGAGTGGGTGCGCGACGGCATCCGGGCATTCGGCGGGGACCCCGACCGGGTCACCGTCTTCGGCCAGTCCGCGGGGGCCGGGTCGATCGCCGCGCTGCTCGCCACGGGGCGTGCGCGGGGGCTGTTCCGGCGGGCCGTCGCGCAGAGCGTGCCGGGGCCCTTCTTCGCTCCGGAGCTCGCCGCCGACATCACGGCCGCCTGCGCGGACGAGCTGGCGCTGCGGCCCACGGTGGCCGATCTGGCCGAGGTCGATCCGCTCCTGCTGTCCGCCGCGGGGGACGCGGTCACCGCGTCGCTCGACCGGCGGGTGCGGCGCTGGGGCCTACCGGCCCACCGCGCCATGGCCTTCGCGCCCGTGGTGGACGGCGAGGTGCTGCCCGTCACGCCGTGGCGGGCGCTGGGCGAGGGCGCCGGGCGGGACGTCGAGCTGCTCGTCGGCCACACGCGCGCCGAGCAACGGCTCTTCACGGTGATCGAGGGCCTGCTGGGCGCCGTGGGCGAAGCGGAGGCGGCGGACGCCCTGCGGCTCTTCGCGCCGGGACCGGACGGGGCGCGCCGCTACCGCGACGCGTTCCCGACGGCGGGTCCGCAGGAGCTGTACGAGCTGGTGCACTCGGACTGGCTGTTCCGCATGCCGTCGCTGCACCTCGCCGAGGCGCAGACCCGGGCGGGCGGGCGGGCCCACGTCTACGAGCTGACCTGGTCCGCTCCGGGCATGGGCGGTGTCTTCGACGCCTGCCACGGGCTCGACGTCCCGCTCGTCTTCGGCAACCTCGACCGCGGTCGGCCCGCCGCGCTGATCGGCGAGGCCGCCGCCGCGCGGGCCGAGGCGGAGGCGGTGTCGGCGTACGTCCGCGACGCCTGGACGGCCTTCGCCGCGCACGGCGACCCGGGCTGGCCGGCGTACGACGCCGCACGGCGTCCGACGATGTGCTTCGACACGGCTCCGGCGGTCGTCCCCTACCCGGAGGAGGCCTCCCGGCTGCTGTGGCGGGACCACGTCTTCGCCGCCCACCCGCTGCTCGCCTGAGCCGCTAGGGGGTGTCTGACGGATGTCCGTGGGGAAGGAGCGGTGTCCGGTGCGTGCTCTCGGCGTGCCGACCGGAAGCCCGTGTACTGGACGTACT